>JAFEGX010000030.1 GCA_018239675.1 Verrucomicrobiota bacterium | reverse complement strand
GGGCCCCGGGTTGGCCCTGATCCCTAGACCTGCCGGCGCCCGAGGCAAGACCGCTCCGTTAGGGGTCCCCACCAGCCCCAAGAAAAAGGCGCGCCGTGCGGGCGCGCCTGAAATTGGGGAAATGCAGTCCAGCTCAGAGCTTGTACAGCTCCTCAGGACGGAAGAACCGGGCCAATTCCGCCTTCGCGTTCTCATCGCTGTCCGACGCATGGACGACGTTCTTCATCATCTCGGTGCCAAAATCGCCCCGGATGGTGCCCTTGGCGGCCTTGCGCGAATCGGTGGGCCCGAGCAAGTCGCGCACCTTCTGGACAATGTTGTCGCCCTGAAGCGCCATGAGGAGCACCGGACGCGAGCTCATGAACTGCTCGATCTCGGGATAAAACGGCTTGGAGGCCACGTGCGCATAATGCTCGCGCAGGACCGCCGCGCTGAGGCGCGTCATCTTGCAGCCAATGATGTCGAAGCCGGCCGCCTCAAAACGGGCGAGCACGGTACCCACATGGCGCTGTTCCATGCAGTCGGGTTTGAAGATCACGAATGTTCTCTGCATAAAACTTCAACCGTACCAACCCGACCGACGATGGAAAGCCTAGATTTGGCCCCGGCCCACGGGCCTACGGCCTTTAGGCCATTCGCCCCAGGACGTGACGCAACGCGCCGTCCAGTTCCGCGTAACGAAAACGATAGCCCGAATCCGTCAGTCGGTCGGCGCGAACCCGGGTGCTCGCGAGCACCGTGGCATCCGCCATCTCGCCAAAGCCCAGTCGCAACACTCCCGCCGGCACCGGCAGAATGGCCGGCCGGCGCAGGATCCGGCCAAGCGTGGCGGCGAACTCCCGGTTCGCGACGGCCCCCGGCGCCGCCAGGTTGACCGGTCCCGCCAAGCTCGGCGTGACCAACGCGTGGTAGACGGCGCCAACCGCATCGTCGACGCTGAGCCAGCTCATCCACTGCCGCCCCGAACCCACCGGCCCACCCAGTCCTGCCGAGAAGAACGGCAGCAGCTTCGCCAACGCCCCACCCGCCGGCGACAGCACGACCCCGAAGCGGGCGAGCACGACGCGCGTTCCCCACTTTTCCGCCGCCTGCGCCGCCTGTTCCCAATCACGGACCACCTTCGCGAGAAAGCCGTCCGCCGCGGGCGCGTCCTCCGCGACTGCGCTATCACCGGTGTCGCCATAGACCCCGACCGCCGATGCGTTCACGAGCACCCGCGGCGCCCTGGCCAGTTGGCCGATCGCCGCAACCAGGGTCCGGGTTGTGGCGAGGCGGCTGGCCGCGATGGCCTGGCGGCGCTCCGAGGTCCAGCGGCCGGCACCGATGTTTTCGCCGGCGAGATTCACCACCGCGTCGATGCCTTCCAGCTGCTTTGCCTCGATCCGACCCGCAACCGGATCCCAGCCGATCTCGTCAGGGCTCCGCGCCGCGCGGCGCACCAGCACGACGACCCGGTGGCCTTGGGTGCGCAGGAAAGGCACGAGGGCGCTGCCCAGCAGGCCGGAGGCACCGGCCATCGCAATCGTCATTGGCGGCACCACCCCGTAGCCGGCCACGCTCTCCAGGTCCCCCTGCGTCACCGCGTGCCGCCACGCGAAGACGCGCTCGATCCGCCGCCGCACCCAACCTCCCGCCGCGATCCGGCCGGCGACTCCGAGCGGCAGGCGGTAGGTGACCGTATCGGTCAGGCGGCTGGCGCCATCCCCCTCGGGCTCGACGGCGTGGACATGCTCCCAGCGGGCGAAGGGCCCCCGGATCATCACGTCGCGGAAACGCGTTCCCGCCACAAACTGGTCGTGCCGCACCTCCCATTCGCTTCGCGCGATGCCGGACCCGGTCCGGATCACGGCCCGCATCCCCTCCCCGAGCGGACCGCTCCTTGAGACCACCGTGATGGGCTCCCACGGGGGCGACAGCCGCTCCAAAGCCCCGGGCCGCAGGTGCCAGCTGAAGACCTCCCCGGCGGGCCGCCGGATGTGCGTGCTCAGACGGAATACCTCGTCGTTCATGCCTCGGATTCGCCGCCGCGCAGCCGCTTGAAAGCAGCCAGCGCCGCCGCCCGGGCGGTGCCGTGGTCCACGACCGGCGCCGGATAGTTCGCGCCGAGCCGGACACCCGCCGCCGCGAGGACGTCGGCCGGCGCCTCCCACGGCGCCTGAATGTGTTTTGCCGGGAGCTTTGCCAGTTCCGGCACCCAGCGCCGGACATATTCGCCATGGGGATCGAACTTCACGCCCTGCAGCACCGGTGCGAACACCCGGAAATACGGCGCCGCGTCCGCCCCGCAGCCCGCGGTCCACTGCCAGCCCAGGGTGTTGTTCGCGAGGTCGGCGTCGACCAGCGTGTCCCAAAACCACTCGGCACCGCGCTGCCACGGGAGCCGGAGATGTTTCACGAGGAAGGACGCGACCACCATGCGCACGCGGTTGTGCATCCAGCCCGTGTGCCAGAGCTGGCGCATGCCCGCATCAACGATCGGGTAGCCCGTGCGACCGCGCTGCCAGGCCCGCAGGTGCATTCCGCCCGGATCCTCCGCCCAAGGGAACCGGGCGAACTCCGCGCGCAGCGGTTGCTCCGGCGTGTGCGGGAAATGGAACAGGAGGTGGTGCGCGAACTCCCGCCAGCCGACCTCCGCCAGAAACACGCGCGCACCGTTGCTCGGCGGAAACACCCCGCTGGCCCGCGACCGCGCCTTCACCGCCGCCCACACCTGCCGCGGGCTCAGCTCGCCGGCGTGCAGCCACGGGGAGAGCATCGAGGTGCCATCGAGGTCGGGCCGGTTCCGGTGCTCGTCGTAGTCGTCCATCGCCCGGTCCGCAAATCGCGCCAGCCGGCGGGCCGCACCGGTCTCGCCCGGCTCCCAGGTTTCGGCCAGCCCGCGGTCCCACGGGATGAATGGACGCAGCGCGAGTTCGTCCAGTTCCAGCGACCCCGGCCAGCCCGCCGGCGCCGGAATCTGCGCCGCGCCGAACTTCAGCGGCGCCGCCACCGGAAGTGTCACGCAGGTCCGCCAGTACGGCGTGAAAACCTGGAAGGGCCGGCCCTGCTTGTTCAGCACGGCGTGGGGTTCGTTGAGCAGGGCGCCATTGAAGCTGCGCGCGTCCAGCCCGGCCGCGGCAAACTCGGTCTTGATGGCCTGGTCGCGGGCCACGCTCGCCGGCTCGTAGCGCCGGTTCCAGTAGACCGCCCCGGCCTCCGTTCCATTCACCAGCTGGCGGAGCACCGCGCGGGCATTCCCGCGGAAGAGAAGCAGGCGCGAACCGCGGTCGCGCAGCGACGCGTCGAGCGCGGCCAGCGCATGGTGGCGCCACCACCGCGTCGCGCCGCCGGCTCCCCACCGGCCCTCGCCGGGCTCGTCGAGGATGTAGACCGGCAGCACCGCCGCGCCGCGGGCCAGCGCGGCATGCAGCGCGGGATTGTCCTGCAGGCGCAGGTCCTGGCGGAACCAGACGATCGTGGGCGTCAGCGGCACGACTCCAAGGAGCGGACTCGCCCAGCCGTTGCAAGCCCCCGGGCCCGCCGCTTACAGCGACTCCTGGTACAGCCGGAGGTAGGAGTCGGCGGCGACCCGCCAGCTGAAGTCGCGCGCCATCCCGCGCTTCTGGACGGCCGCGAGCCGCGGCTTGTCCGCGTACAGGCGCAGGGCCCGCCGGAGGGCGTCACCCAGGCTCTCGACGGTCGGCACGCACATCAGGCCCGTTCCGGCGTCGGGCACGTCGTCGGCGTCCGTGACCGTGTCGATCAAGCCGCCCACGCGGCTCACGATCGGGACGGTGCCGTAGACCTGGGAGTACATCTGGTTGAGCCCGCACGGCTCGAAGAGCGAGGGCATCACGAAGAAGTCGCTGCCCGCCTCGATCAGGTGGCTCATGCCCTCGTCCAGCCGCGCGCTCAGCGAGATCTTCCGCGGCGCCTCGGCCGCGAGCGCATGCATGGCCTCCTCATAGTGCTTCTCGCCCGAGCCGAGCACGATCAGCCGGCAGTCCTCCCGCAGGAAGAAGTCGCGATTGCCGAGCAGCAGGTCGAGGCCCTTCTGCTCCGTGAAGCGGCATACGACGCCGAAGACCGGTCCGCGGTAGTCGGCCGCGAAGCCGCACCGCTTCAGCAGCTCCACGCGGCACAGCTGCTTGCCGCCGAGGTTGGCCATGGAATAGCGCGCCGGCAGCAGCGCGTCGGTCGCGGGATTCCAGACCGACATGTCCACCCCGTTCAGCAGGCCGACGATGTCGTGCTCGCGGGTCTGCACCACGCCCTCGAGCCCGCAGCCGAATTCCGGCGTCTGGATTTCCTGCGCGTAGCGCGGACTCACCGTCGTGACGCGGTCGGCGAACAGGATGCCGCCCTTCAGGAGATTGATCTGCTCGTAGTACTCGAGGCCGTCCATCGAGTTGAGGTCCTCCGGGAGATTCGTCCGCGCGAAGATGCCGCGCGGGAACAGGCCCTGGTACGCGATGTTGTGGATGGTGAACACCGTCTTGACCGCCAGCGTGACCCCGTGGCGCCGCTCGGCATCCCGGACCAGGAGCGGCAGCAGCGCCGCCTGCCAGTCGTGGCCGTGGACCACGTCGGCCTGCAGGTCGCCGAGTCGCAACGCCTCCACGACGCCCTTGCAGAAGAAAATGAACCGGTCCGCATTGTCCTCGAAGTCCCGCTCGCCATTCCCGTACGGGCTCCGCCGGTCGAAGAATTCCTCGCGGCAGATCAGGAACACCTGCAGCCGCGGCCGCGGGGAAAACACCCGCACGTCGCCCGACAGGAACTGGTCGCCCATCTCGATCTTCAGCCGCATGCGCCGCTCCGCGCCGACTGCGTCGCGGTGCTCCAGCGCCGCCCGGTAGCCCGGGAGAAACACCGCCACCTCGTGGCCCGAATCCGCCAGCGTGCCCGCGAGCGACGCCACCGCGTCGGCCAGACCGCCCGTCTTCATGTACGGGAACATTTCGCTGGCCACATGGACGATTTTCATCGCTCACACCTAAACATGGGCCTTTCGTGAGGCCAACAACGAAAGCAGGGGCGATGTGTCGCTCCCGCCCCTTTTCATGACTCTCCGTGATCGCATTCTCGCTTTGGTGCGCGAGGCGTCGTACGTCCCGGCCGACGAGCCGGAACTCGCCCGCCGCCTCGGCCTGCCCAAGAAACAGCGCACCCAGCTGAAGTTTGAGCT
Organism: Verrucomicrobiota bacterium; assembly: GCA_018239675.1. GTDB lineage: Bacteria > Verrucomicrobiota > Verrucomicrobiia > Opitutales > Opitutaceae > Opi-474. Next base: position 10,069 of record JAFEGX010000030.1, on the reverse strand, counting down.
GCGCCAGCTGCTCCGCGACGCCCACCTGGCCCGCGGCGCCCATGGCCGGCTCGTGGCGGCCGCCGCCAAGGCGCCACCGACCCGCGCCGCCAAGGGTCGCGCCGTCTTCACCCCGACCCATCGCGGGCCCGCCATGCCGCCGCCCGAGGCTCCGTTTCCCGGCGCCCCCGGCCCGGCCCGCGCGGCCGCCGCCGTCCCGGCTCCGCCCCCGCGACTGAACCGCGGCGAGGTCGCCGGCCGGATCCAGTTCCGCGCCGGCGGATCGGCCTTTGTCGTCCGCGAGGGCGAAGGCGGCGCCGGCGAGCCGGCGATCCAGGTGTTTCCCGAGGACACAGGTGTGGCCCTGCCCGGCGACCGCGTCGTCGTGCGGGTCATTCCGGGCCGCCGCGGCCGGCGTCCCGGCGAGCGCATCGGCGAGGTCCTCCGGGTCCTCGAACGCGTCCGCACCGCCATCGTCGGCGATCTGCGGCGCGGCCGAAAGGAGTTCTATGTCCAGCCCGACGACCCGCGGTTCAGCCGCGAGATCCTCGTCGGCGACCCGGCGCGCGCCGGCCTCACGCCGGCGCCGCGCGAGGGCGACAAGGTGGTCGTGACCCTCGGTGAGTGGCGCGACCGCTTCGAGCCGCTGCGCGGCCAGCTGACCGCCCGTCTCGGGCGCACGCACGAGCCGCGCGCGGAGCTGCTCGGCATCTTCACCAAGTACGACCTTGCGACCGAGTTCCCGCCCGCGGTGGAGCGCGAGGCCGAGGCGCTGCCCGACCGGGTCGGCGCCCGCGACCTGGCCAACCGGCTCGACTACCGCACGAAGCCGGTCTTCACCATCGACCCGGACGATGCGAAGGACTTCGACGACGCGCTGTCCTATGAGGAGCTCGACGGCGGCGACGTCCGCGTCGGCATCCACATCGCCGACGTCTCCCACTACGTCGTGCCCGGCACGGCGCTCGACGCCGAGGCCCAGCGGCGCGGCAACTCCACCTACCTGGTCGGTGTCGTCATCCCGATGCTGCCGGAGAAACTTTCCAACGGGCTGTGCTCGCTGGTCGAGGCGCAGGACCGGCTCTGCAAGGCCGTCTTCCTGACCTTCGGGCGCAATGGCCGGGTCAAGGACACCAGCTACGCCAACACGGTCATCCGCAGCCGGAAGCGGCTCACCTACAAGCAGGCCTATGCGTTCCTTTTTGAGGACCGGCTCGACCGCATCCGCGCGCTCCCGCTGCCGCCGAAGCACCAGACCGGCTCGACCGGGCGCGCCCTGCGGGACCTGACCGACGCGGAGCTGGCGGACCTGCAGCACTGGATCCGCGCCCTTTGGCGCATCGCGTCGCGGCTGCGGCAGGAGCGCATGGCCGGCGGCAGCCTCGACCTCGACATGCCCGAGACGAAGATCTTCGTGGATCCCGCGGGCTATGCCGATCGCCTGGAAAAGATCGAGCACGACGAAAGCCACCAGCTGATCGAGGAATTCATGCTCGCCGCCAACGAGGCGGTGGCCCGCCTCACCCGGACCCGCGCGCTGCCGTCGCTCTACCGGGTGCACGACGAGCCTGAGCCCGACAAGCTCGAGGAATACCGCGCCCTGCTCGCGACCTTCGGCCTCCGCGTGGGCGACCTGACCCATCGCGCCGAGCTGGTGAAGCTCCTGCAGACGCTGCGCACCCATCCCCAGGGCTACACCCTGCGCACCCAGCTGCTTCGCAGCCTGAAGAAGGCCGCCTACCGCGCGACGCCCGACGGCCACTTCGGCCTGCACAAGCGCGACTACACCCATTTCACATCGCCGATCCGCCGCTATTCCGACCTCGTCGTGCATCGGGTCCTTGACTCCTACCTGGTCAGGCAGCGCGGCGCGGGCCGGCCGGCCTACGACCTGAACCGCGTCGAGCGCCTCGGCGAGCACCTCAGCCTGACCGAGATCAATTCGGCCGAGGCGGAGCGCGAAAGCGTGAAGATCAAGCTCCTCGAGTTCTTCGAGCGGGAACTCGAGCGTCGGCCGCCGGTCCGCTTCGCCGCGATCATCACGGACGTTCGGGCGAACGGCTTTTTTGTCGAGCTGCTCGAGTCCATGACCTTCGGCTTCGTCTCCACCGACAGCCTCGCGGGCGACTTCTATGTGCTGACCGACGACGGCACCACGCTGCTCGGCCGGCGCACCAAGCGTCGCTACCACCTCAACGACCGGCTGGAGGTCACCGTGGACCGCGTCGACCGCTACAAGCGTCAGATCGACTTTCGCCCGGTCGCGTGAGCCCTGGCCGGCGCCGGTCGAGGTCGGTTCCTTCTCACGATCCGCCTGCGACGGACGGGCTTCGCCGCCTGCAGCCGCCTGCTTTCGGCCGTCCCGGCCCGGCCGCGTTCTCGGACCGTCCGGACGGTTTTTGGGTTCCGGTGCCACCCACCGGTTCCTAGAATCACGCAGTAACCCAACCTGCCATGAAGACCACCGGCCTGCTGGCCCTGGGTGTGGTCACCGGGGCCTTGCTTTGCTTTGCCGGGTCGGACGCCGCGCCCGCGACGACACTGACCCCGTTCCGGATCGAACCAACCTTCGAGCTCAAGTTCCCGCCGGCGCTCCTGCTGGACGCCGTGACCCAGGGGGATGTCTGGGTCTTGGTCAGCGTGAGCGCGGAAGGGAAACTCACCGACTCGCTCGTCACCCGCTACACCCACCGCGCGCTCGCCGACGAGGCGCAGTCCGCGCTGGGCAAGTGGCGCTACGAGCCGGCCCGGCGCGACGGCCAGCCGATCAATGCCTGCGCCGAGGTGCACTTTCACTTCGCCGCCACCGGCGCCGTCGTGTCGTTGAATCCCATGTCCACGGTCGCCTCCCTGACGGCTTTCGTCCGCGACGTGCCGTATATCACCACGCTGTGCCGACCCGACGAGCTCGACCGTCCGCCCGCGGCCATTCACACCGTGAACCCGCCCACGCCGTCAGCCGGCCCGGGCGGCCGGGTCGTCATCGACTTCGTGATCGACGAAAAGGGCCGACCGCGCCTCCCGGTCCTGGTGAGCACGACCGACCAGCGATTCGTGGCTCCGTCCGCCGAGGCCCTCGCCCAGTGGCGGTTTGCACCGCCCACCCGCCGCGGCCAGCCCGTGGCCGTGCCGGCCCGTCAGGAGTTCGTCTTCGCCGCCCAGCCGTAGCCGGCCGTCGCAGTTGCATTTCGCGCGCCGATTCGTCCAGTAGGGACATGGCTCCCTTGTCCCACTATGAATTCGGCGCGCGATTCCGCGCGCTCTACGACCACGCCGTGGCGCTGTACCAGAAGGGCCAGCGCGACGCCTCGACCTACTTCGACCGGACCCAGCTCGCGTGGCTCGCTGCGAACGGGCTCACGGCGCAGCATCTCTACGATTACGCCGAGGACCACGTGAACGGCGGGGAGCCCGGGTACGACAACGCCCTCGGGATCGAGCTCGTGCGGCGCGACTACTTCCTGAACGTCCAGCACGGCCACGCCTCCAAGACAGTGCTCGACGAGTCCAAGCTGCCCGCCAAGACCGACGCAGTCCGCGGTATCGAGTGGCTGCCGCGCATCATCCCGAAAGCCAAGGCCAAGCTGCGCGGCGAACTCCCGCCCTCCCTCATGTACAGCTGCGGCGGCGACCGCCGGTTCTTCCGCGCCCATAACATCCTTCCGGCTGAGTTCCTCGGCGTGGTCTGGCGGAATGAGAGCAACGACTCCGCCATCATCGACTGGGTCGCCCGTCGATCGGCGGCGAAGCCAGCGAGCTAGGTCTCGGTTCGAAATTCCAAACGCCAAACCGCCAAACGCCAAACCAAGGGGCAAGGGCCTAGGCAGTTAAGGGTCAATGCCGACCCGATCGCGAATTTCGCGCTGCCGCGATCTAGCCGCCTGGTTTGGCGTTTGGCGTTTCCCGAAAGTATAGACGACCGAATCCAAGCGCGGCGCCGCTAGAAGAGTTGGGCCTGCCCGCCCGGCATTGGCTTGACGCCGAGGAAGCTCCCGTACCGCTCGATCCAGTCCTCGAGCTTGTCCAGGTAGTAGGTCGGATCGTAGGGCGCGGTGGCGGGATCGTGGAGCGACAGGGCCCGCGCCCGCTGCCAGTCGCTCGTCTTCCCCTTCGCCTTCGCGGTGATGTAGTAGCTCACGCGCTCGCCCATGCGGGGCCGCGGGTTGAGCTGCAGCGCGGCCTCCGCCGACGCGCGGCGCGGCTTGCCGCCCTCGGCCATCAGCCGTTCGTATATCTCGGGATTCTGATTGAGCGTCTCGCTCTTGGCGAGCTCGGCCACCGGCACCTCCCGCCCGGGCAGGCGGCGGCGATACTCCTCGATCAGCTCCAGGGGCGACTGCGGCGAGGCGCCCAGCAGATAGGTGATCAGCCGGTCGCTGAGCTTCTTGAGATAGGGCTCCATGCCGCGCGACCGCAGCGCGCTGCCCCGCAGCGTCACCTTGCGGCCGTCGTACAGGGCATAGTTCTTCATCTTGTAGCAGAACATCGCCTCGTACTTTCCGTCGTGCTCGAGCTCGATGCCGGCGGGGAGAATCGGCGCCACGAGCGCCAGCAGCGCCTCCGGGCGGTCGAAGTGGCGGGCGGACGAAAGGTAGATCCCGTCCGTGTCCGCCTCGAGGATCGTGCAGTCGTGCTTCGCGAACTCCGCGATCAGGGCCTGCAGCAGCTCCCGCCCGCGCCGCGTCACCTCGGCCGCCAGCTCGCCGTCGCCGAAGCGCGCGCCGGAAAAGCCGAGGTAGCCGTAGAAGGAATTGATCAGGATCTTGAAGCTCGCCTGCCGCGCCTGCGCCTCGAAGCGCTCCTCCTCCGTCGGCGCGGTCCGCGCGAGCGCCTTGTACTTCAGGCGATACTCCCGGAGGCGTCGCAGCAGCGGGATGAACACGCCCAGCGTGTCCGTCCGGGGATTCCGTCCCATGTGCAGGAGCAGGCTCGGGTACAGCGACGCCACGTCATAGTGCAGCACGTGACGGAAGACCCCCTCCTGGAAGCTGCGGGTGTAGCCGCCGTCGAACGGCGCCACGTCCGGCGGCACGGGACACGCCTGGCGCGCGTGGTAATACTCCTCGAGGAACAGCAGGTCGATCTTCGAGGTCGCCCCGCGCAGCGTCGCCTCCTGGAGCAGGGTCGGAAACGAGCGCACCTGCTCGAAATAGGTGGGCAGCAGCTGGTCGGCCAGCCCCTCGGTCTCGCGCAGGTCGTCCTCCAGGTAGGCGCAAAAGCGCGCCCGGTCCCGCCCGAAGGCCTCCTGGATCTTCGGGCCGTCGAGGTAGGTGCGCTCCGCGCTGTCCTCGTCGGTGATGCCGAAGAAGACCGCGACCTCCTTCAGGCCGTACGAGGTCAGCTCGCGCGTCGTGATGTCGTACAGCTGGACCAGGAGGTACGTGTCCACGACCGCGCGACCCGGGAGGTCGCAGCGCGGGAAGTCGATCCAGCGTTCGGCCACTTTCAGCCGGCTGGGCCGGAACGCGGCGCGCTGGCCGTAGCGCCCCCAGGCGCACGGCACCTTGAAGCGGCGGCAGCGCTGGCGGAGGTAGTCGAGGTCGAACTTGAACAGGTTGTGCCCCTCGATCACGTCGGGATCGAGCTCACGCAGCGCGGCATTAAACGACTCGAGCAGCTGCTTCTCGGCCGCATCGGTCATCTCGGCGAGCAGCAGCAGCCGGTTCTTGCCGCCCTGCCGCAGGCCGACCGCCAGCACCCGGTCGCCCGGCTTGCCGGCGTCGCTGAACCCGCCGTCGGCGGACCCGGTCTCGATGTCGAGCTGCAGCCGCCGGATGTGGTGGAAGCCCAGGTCGCCGTAGAGGCGGTGCCGGTGCTGCAGGAGGTACTGGCTCTCGAGCGGGCGGATCGAGTCGATCGTGACCGCATTGCGGGCCTCCTTCAGGAAGGCCTCGTACGCCGCAAGGCTGTCGGCGTGAATCAGGCGGTCAAACGGCCCGTCCCCGGCGAGCCGCTCGAGAGTGACTGCGTGCAGGTTGGCCGCGGCCGGCGTGTCATTCAGCCACGCGAAGGGGCGAAAGGTGTCGACCCGTTCGCTGCGGCCGCCATCCGGCGTTGCCACCGTGAGGTGCGCCCGGCCGTCATCCGCGACCCACAGACCGCAAATCGCATCGGCCATGCGCGCACCGTATCAGAACGGCTTCGCGTAAACCATCACCAAGGCGATCAGCAGCGCGGCAAAGGCGATCACCACCAGCTTGCCGCGGAGCTCGGGCTTGCGATACGCGATGCCGCTGACGGCGGTGATCACCAGCCAGCAGGCCATCTTCACGAACATCCAGCCGGCAAAATGGTTCGCATAGACCTTCGAGATCAGGCCGAAGCCCGCGACGATCATCAGCAGGCTCGCGATGCCGGAGGTGATCATCGTGCGCTTGCGGTTTTCCGGCGCCGGGTTGGCGAACGCCGCGAACGTCTGCGCCGTCAGCACGAGCAGCGCGAAGACGTGCAGGATGTAGTAGTAGACCGGGTTCATGGTAAAGGGAGAGACGCCCCGCCTGTGCCGTATGCCCAAAGGCTCAGGACCTTTTTAGGTTAAGGTGGGCGCCTCCTCCGTAGCGTCTGCCTTCCGGTTTACGGCCTGGCATCTTCCGCGGCGGGTTCAGCTCCCGAATTAATTCTAAGGCAAAGAGCAGTTATTGAAAGCACCTCGAACACTGCAGGGTGTCGCGGGCGAAGGTAGGTGCGTTCCACCCGCCGTCAAATGCGAACCGCAGGGCGCCCCGGCCCGGCCCTCACGTCCCGAGGATGCTCGAGTCGAGGTGCTGGATGATGAGCTCCTGGATCGTCGCGAGAAACAGGTAGCACATGAAGGCCTTGCGGGTGGGCTCCGGCAGCTGGTCCAGCTCGACGTTGCCGCTCTCGAGCGCCTCGTCTCCCAGGCCGCCGAGAAACCGCTCGCGGAGCCGCAGGCGCAGCGCGGCGGTCGCGCGGACGATCGGCTCCGCATTTTCGCCGTCGAACGCCACCACGCCCTCCGCGAAAAACTCGTCGCCAAACAGGCCGAGCAGGGCCTGGAGGTCCACCTTCTGCGCCGCCAGCAGCTCGTCGGTCCACGCCGCGCTGAACTCCGCGTCGAGATCCGTCAGGCCCAGGGGCGCCGCCAGGCTGCCGCGCAGGCCGTCGGCCATCTCCTTCACGACGTCCAGCAGCGGCGCCACCACCGGCAGCGCCAATTTGACCTCAATGCGCTTCATCCGCCTCCAGCACCGTCGTCAGGTGCCATTGCTGCAGGGTGAACGCGTAGGCCTCGGCCTTTTCGCGCAGGCCGCGCCACACCACCGAGCGGCCGCGCTCGTGCACCTCGAGCATGTGCCGCCGCGCCGTCTGGTCGTCGAAGCCGAACACCTTCTTGAACACGAGCACGACGTAGGACATCAGGTTCACCGGGTCGTTGAGCACGACCACCCGCCACTGGCCCGCCAGCGCCAGTTCCTCGTCGGTCTGGCGGGACGGGACAACCTGCGTCTTGGTCTCGGATCGGGTCATGCCTTCGCCTGGGCCTCGCGGACGGCCGCGGCCACGCGGGCCGGCGCCTCCGCGACCGGCACCTTGGCGACGTCCTTCTGCCCGCGCCACTTCAGCTCGATGATGCCTTCCTTGAGCCCCTTGCCGCCGATGGTGAGGCGCAGCGGGAAGCCGACGAGGTCGGCGTCCTTGAACTTCACGCCGGGCCGCTCCGCGCGGTCGTCGACCAGCACGTCGGCGCCCGCCGCCTCGGCCGCCTCGGCCAGCGCGCGCGCGAGGGTCATGGCCTCGGGCAGCTGCGGGTCGAGCACGCAGACGAGGACCTGGTACGGCGCCACCGCCCACGGCCAGACAATGCCGTCCTGGTCGTGCCCCTGCTCGATCACGGCCTGCAGGGTCCGACTGATGCCGATGCCGTAGCAGCCCATGACCATCGGGTGGTTCTGCTTCTGGTCGTCCATGTACGCCGCGCCGAAGACCTCGGAGTACTTGGTGCCGAGCTTGAAGATGTGACCGACCTCGATGCCGCGGCGGACCTTGAGCGGGGCCCCCGACTTCGGGTCGGGCTCGCCCGGCCGCACGCGGCGGAAATCGCCGAAGCGGGTGATCGCGAGATCGCGCACCACGTTGACCCGGCGCAGGTGGAAACCGTCCTCGTTCGCGCCGGTCACGCCGTTGCCGATCAGGCGGATGGCCTGGTCGGCAAACACCCCGGCCAGGGCGCCCGGGTTCCGCATTGTGCCCTTGACCGCACCCAGGCTGCCGGGCCGGGCGCCGAGCACGGGTTCGATCTCCTCCGGGGTGGCCGGACGGAACACGCCGAAGCCCAGCGCCCCGAGCTTGGCCTCCTCGAGCTCGTCGCAGCCGCGCAGGATCACGATGAACGGCTTCCCGTCACCGAGGTACACGAGCGTCTTGAACTGCTGGTCGGCCGGCACGCCAAAGGGCGCCGCCTCGAGCGCGGCAATCGTGACGACCCCCGGCGTCGCGAACTTCTCCACGGCGCCGTCGGGCGGCGCGTCCTTGAGGTCGGCCGGCACCAGCGCGCTGGTCGCCTTCTCGCGGTTCGCCGCGTACCCGCTCTCCTCGTTGTAGATCACGTCGTCGTCGCCGATCTCGGCCGGGACCATGAACTCGTGCGAGAAGCTGCCGCCCATCACGCCGGTGTCGGCCTCCACCGCGATGGCGGTGACGCCGACGCGGCGGAAGAACGCCTCGTAAGCGGCCTTCATGGCGAAGTAGCTCTTGATGGCGCCGTCGTCGTTCTGGTCGAACGAGTAGGCGTCCATCATGACGAATTCCCGGGCGCGCATCAGGCCGAAGCGCGGCCGGATCTCGTTGCGGAACTTCGTGCCGATCTGGAAGAAATTCTTGGGCAGGTCACGGTAGCTGGTGATCTCGGCCCGGACGAGCGGGGTGATGACCTCCTCGTGGGTCGGCCCGAGCACGAACTCCGGCTCCCGGGGAGCGCGCTTGCCGTCGCCGGCGCTGTCGGCGCGGAACATGATCTCACGGGCGGCCGCCCAGCGGGGACCCTGCTGCCAGTTTTCCGCCGGATGCACCAGCGGCATCAGGAGCTCGATCGCCCCGCCCCGTTCCATCTCCTCGCGGCAGATTTGCGTGAGTTTCTGCATCACGCGGTGTCCCAGCGGCAGGTACGTGTAGAGGCCGCCGCCCAGCTTGCGGACCAGGCCGGCGCGAATCAGCAGCTTGTGCGACGCGATCTCCGCGTCCGCGGGGCTTTCTTTCAGCGTGGGGATGAAGTACTGCGACCAAAGTTTCATGAAGCCCGGCAACGAAACAGTCCCAAAGGACCGGCGCAAACGTATTCAGGCCGAAGCCAGCCGTTTGGCGAGGAAACTCGGCGGCGGCCCGGGTGCCGGCTGCGCGGCCGCTCGGTCCGGGTCCGGCCCACCGGAGCCCACCGCTCGAATGGACATTGAAAGCCGCGGCCTTCTGCGCTTTTAAGCTTCTCCTCCCATGTCCACTCCCAGCCGCCAACCTTGGTCCATGAAGTGGATCGTCCTCGCGATCATCGTGGGGATCGCCGGCTACACGTTCCTCACGCTGAAATACCGCAAGCCGGGCCACGCGTTCGAGCCGTACACGGACCTCAAGAACCGGGCCAACACCAAGCGGCTGCTCGACGCCGGCTACCAGCGCGTGTCCGTCGAGGCGGTAATTCCCTCCGACCCCTCCGCCGCTGGTCCCTCAGCTGCCGTCACCAGCGTGGCCGGCGGCCTGCCGCCCCTGCTCCGCGAGAAGCTGATTGATCCGCCTGCCTTGCCGGCCGAGATCGTCAGCGTCGCCGCCGCGCCCACCGCCAACGCGCTGATGGCCTACCCGATCGGCTTCCGCTGCACGCTGCCCGACAACAAGCAGCAGCTGGCCGGCGCCGACATCTATGTGCGCGCCGACCAGGTCGTGATCGCCCCCGACTTCGACCGCCTGGCCGGCGGGCTGCTCTCGCGCACCCGCGAGAGCGTCATCCGCATCACGGTTCCCGCCGGCGTCCTCAAGCCCGGCCAGTATCACGTCACGCTCCTGGGCGCGCACGGCTCCAAGTCCTGGACGCTGCAAGTGCATTGACGCGACGGGCGCCATCGTGGAGAAGAGCCCGTCC
>JAFEGX010000002.1 GCA_018239675.1 Verrucomicrobiota bacterium | reverse complement strand
GGCGGCTACGGGGCATCTGGTAGCAGCCGACGTGAGGAGGCTGTTCCGATTACTTCCAGACAGCCCGCGGTTCAACCCAGCCCGAATGTTGTCCTCCAAAGCGGCGCTCAGGCTGACAGCCGAAGGGAGCTGGAATGCTTGCCGAGTGCGGCCGCATTCGGGACTTCGATCTCCCAGCTCCCATCTCCCATCCACCAGCCGATGTGAACCGGCTTCGCCGGATCACATCGGCTTGGGCGAGCGCGGGCCGCAGGTCAGGGCGTTGGTCAGGGGCTTCACCCGGCGGATGCGGGCGAGGAGGTCCTGGTAAAAGTCGAACTTCGGGTCGCCGGGGGTGCGCGTCAGCGACTTGGCCAGCTCGGCGGCGGTGTCGTTGTGGCGCTGCTGGTACTCGGCGCGGATTGTGGCGGCCCGCTCGCGGTAATTCGAGTTGTCGACGCCGCTCAGTTCGCTGAGCAGGGGCAGCCACTTGTGCGCATACTGGACGTGGGCCGTCTCATCGATGATATCGAAAAGCATCATCTCGGCCGACTCGAGGTCCTGGCCCTCCTTGAAGTCGGCGTAGCCTTCCTGCTTCACGATGAAGTGGCCGGTCTCGGCCACCATGCCGATCATGAACACGTGCTCGTACAGCTTCTCGCGGGTGATGTGGTCGGCGCGGATCGGGTCGAGATATTTCCCGTAGTCGCGGAAGGCTTCGTCGAGCGTGATCCCGTGCTCCTTGGCGGCAGCCTCCAGCGTCTTGATGCGCTCGGGCTGGTCATAGCCCGGGAAGCCCGTGTCCTCAAAATCGATGTTGAAGTCGCGCAGCCGCGAGTAGCCGGAGTCGCCGTGGCGGGACTCGTCCCAAAGGTGGCGGGAGATGTCGTGATGCCAGTCCCACGGCATGAAGTGCCCGTCATAGATCCAGCACAGCTGGTCGTCGGGCAGGTTCTTCTCCATCATGTAGCCGAAGCCCCAGAACAGGCGGCGGGTCTCGATGCTCGTGCTGAAGTCGACGCGGACGTACTCCATGAAATCGTACTTCGAGCGGATCGGCACGTCGCGGCGGCTGAACTTGGCGTAGCGGAAATCGGTGCGGGCGCCGGCCGGCTGGGCGCCGGCGTCGTGCTCGGCGAGCGGGAGCGGGGCGTGGAAACCGCCGCATTCCGCGATGCTCCGCTCGACCCGCTCGCGGTAGGCGAGGGTCATGGTGTGCGGGTGGCGCCGGCGGAAATCGCGGTACCAGAGGAATTCCTGGCTCTTGATCTGGTTGATCTCGTGGAGCAGCGCGATCGTCGGGGCGTCGTGAACCGGGTGGGCGCGGCTCGAATACTCGCCGTAGGCGGTGACCAGCGCCTTGAGCAGCAGCTCATAGATGCCGTCGAGCGCATCCTGGTAGTTGGGCGCGAGCAGGATCACATTGGCCAACTCCTCGAGGCGCGTGGACACCGGCGCGTCGGGCTTGCCGCCGGGAAACTGGGCCACGCGCTCCCGCAGCCGGCGCACCACCTCGGCCTGGTCCCAGACATGGCGGTGGATCGCGCTCTTGTCGTACCACGGGGCGATCTCGCGGCCCCACGCGCAGATCAGGCGGTGGGTCGCCTTCTCGAGATACTGCCAGTCGTTCAGCAGGTCGACGATGACCGGCTTCTGCTTGGACTCGGGCGTGACGACGAGACGGCGGGGCGCGGTCGTGGCAGGGGTATCGGCGACGAGGGTGCTCATGGGGCCACTATAGCATTTGCGCTTGCCCCGGGGCAATGTCTGCAACCGGATCAGTTGTGCCTAAAACTGACCATCGCCCCTGGCATGACCCGTTCACCGCGCACGGCCTGCGGCCGCCGGCCGGGGCGGGCGGCGACCGGTTCCAGCTCCACGAGTGCGGCGCGCTGCGGATCGGGCCGGAGTGGAACTTCCAGGGCGTGCGCAGCCCGTTCTGGCGCCTGTATCACGGGGTGAGGCCCGGGGCGTGGATCGAGTCGGCCGGGCGACGCTTCCGGCTCGCGCCCGACCAGGTGCTGCTGGTGCCGGACGGGGTCACGTTCCAATGCGGCGCCCGCCCCGGGGCCGAGCACGTGTGGCTGCACTTTTCGCTGTATCTATCTTTGACCAGTGCCGGCACGGGCATCCTGACGGTGCCGGCGGCGAGGACGGTCCGGGCGCTGGCGGCGGAACTGCACCGCGCGATCCAACGGCGCGAAACCCACCAGGCCGCGCATCTCGGCGCCGCGTTGCTGCACGCCGTGTTTGCGGCGGTGGGTCCTGAAGCCCTGGTGCCGGCGTCGGGCCGGATGCGGACCCTCCTCGAGTGGGTGCAGCACCGGCTCGGGAGCGAGATCACGAATGCCGCGATGGCGGCGCAGGTGGGCCTGGGGCCGGAGGCATTCATCCGGTGGTTCAAGGCGCGGACCGGCCAGACCCCGGCGGCCTTTGTGGCGGAGCGGCGGGTCCAGGAGGCCTGCCGGCGGCTGACCTTTACCAGCGACTCGATCGAGCAGGTGGCGGAGGCCGTGGGGTTTGCGAACCGGCACCATTTCAGCCGGGTGTTCAAGCGGCACGCCGGCTGCGGGCCGGGCGGCTTCCGTAGGGCCCGCGGCCGGGCGGGGGAGGAAGGCCCCAATCCTGG
>JAFEGX010000029.1 GCA_018239675.1 Verrucomicrobiota bacterium | reverse complement strand
ACACGGCGGAGCTTCGAGGTTCCGGTCGCCCCCCAATTCATTAGCATTGCTGAAGGAGGCCCGGGTTGGTCGGCCCGCTCATACTTTGGGCCCGGCGACAACGTGATCCATGATCTGGTCATCCGAGCCCTCGATCATCAGGCCGAGGAAGGCCTGCGATCCTGAAACCCTCCGGGCGCGCCCAACCGTCAGCGTCAGCCTCGGCGCTCCGCATCTGTCGCTTCCGCCCCGACCGGCGCCCAGGGTTCATCCTCCGTGCGCTCCGGGTCCCCGCCAAAATCCATTCGCGTTTGCCTCCTCCGCCGGTCTGGCGCCAGATGCTGCCGTCCCGATGAAACGTTTCCCGCGCCGCCGCGCTCGCGAGTCTTTGCCGAATTCGAATCGCCCGCTGCAGATCGTCCACGGGCTCGACCAGTGGCCGGACACCACGGACGCGGGACTGCGCGAGCGGCTCCGCGCGCTCCAGGACGCGGGCCTCGGCGGAATCGTCACCAATGTCAGTTTCAAGCGCTACCTCCGCGATCCCGCGGCGTGGCGGCTGCTGTGTCGCGGAGTTCGTCTGGCGCACGCGGCGGGCCTGCGGGTGTGGATCTATGACGAGGAAGGCTACCCGAGCCCGGCCGCCGGCGGCCGGGTGCTGGAACGGGTACCGTCGGCCGAGGCGGTCGGGCTGGTCCGGCGCGTCGACGCCCGCGGCCGGGCCCGCCACCAGGTCACGCGACTCTACGAGGCCACGCACGCTACGGAGAATTTCTACCAGAAACGCGCCTGTCCGAATCTCCTCGATCCCCGGACCGCGCCGGCCTTCCTCGCGGTCACGCACGACCGCTACGCCCGGCTGCTCCGGCCGATTGCGCGCTATGTCGAGGCGTTCTTCACGGACGAGCCGGCGCTGATCGCCACCTACGTCCCGAAGGACCGCGACTATCCGCTGACGATCCCGTGGCATCCGCGGCTGCCCGCCGAATTCCAGAAGCGCAAGGGGTACGACCTGCGACCGCAGCTCGACCGGCTGTTCATCCACACTGGGCCGCACGACCGCCGGGTCCGCTGCGACTTCTGGGACCTGGTCGGCGAGCTTTGCGCCGAGGATTTTTTCGGCGAACTGCAGCGCTGGTGCCGACGGCACCGGGTCGCGTCCAGCGGCCACCTGCTCGGCGAGGAGACGATGGTCTGGCAGACGATGTTCAACGGCGAGCCGTTCGCCTGCTACCGCCGGTTCGACTTCCCGGGCATCGACATGATCACGTCCGACCCGGAGAAGATCCTGGCGAAGGATTACTTCATGGTCGCGAAGATCGCCGGCTCGGCGGCGCGGCTGCAGGGGAGCCGCCGGGTGATGTGCGAGATCAGCGATTTCTTCGGGATCATGGACAAGCACCATGCCTCCATCGAACAGATGCAGTGCACCGCGGGCCTGCTCTTCGCCGGCGGCGTCACCGACCTGCGCTCGTACTACACGCTGTCGTTCAAGCCGGAGGCCGAGTTGAAGGACGGCGAATTTTCCCCGCGCGTCTATCGGCGGTACACGGAATTTGTGACGCGGCTCAACGCCCGGTTCACCGCCGCCACGATCGCGAACCGCGTCGCGGTACTTTATCCAATCCGCTCGCTCCAGGCGCACTACACGCCGTCGCCCCGCTCGATGTACGAGCCGCACCCGGACGCCGACGTGCGGTTCCTCGACGGTGCGTTCACCGATCTCTGCCGCAGCCTGCTCCGGCACCAGGTCGACTACGATGTCGTCGACGAAGCCAGCCTCGCGCGCGGGCGCGTGACGGGGAAGTCGCTCGCGATTGGCTCCCGGCGCTACGATGCGCTCGTGCTGCCGCCGCTGGACACCGTGCGCCAGCCGACGCTGCGGGTCATCGAGCGCTGGATCGCAGCCGGCGGCGACGTGATCGCGCACGACCGGGTCCCGGCTTTCGCCGCCGAGGGCCCCGGGCACGATGAAAGCGTGAAGGCCGCCTGGGACCGGATCCGTCAATTTCCCACCTTGATCGCCGTCGGCCAGCAATCCGACGCCTGCGCGGTGCAGCTGCAGGCGCTGGGTTATGCCCACTGCCAGCTCGCGCCGCGGTCCCCATCGATCGTGGTGGCCCGGTTGTCTGGCAAACGCGCGTCCACGTTCCTCCTCATCAACGCCTCGAGCCGTCCTTACGCCGGCCGGTGCCGGCTGCCGGTGCGCGGCCGGGTAACGCTCCACGACCCCGCCACTGGCGGGAGCCGGCCAGTCGCGGCAAGGCGGACCAAGGACCGAACCGTCACGGTTTCGCTCAAACTCGCTGCCTTCGCGTCAGTTTTCGTCGAGGTCCGCTGATTCGCACCGGACTGGCCCTGGTAGAGTTGTCAGCTGGAGCCACCTCTGCCAGGCGATCGACGCTGGCGATATTTGGCTGCGCCTGGCTATTCGACTCCTCGATCTTCGACTTTCGACTACACAAATCCGGCTCAGTGCGTCGTCCGCGATCTCAGTTTCCCGGTCCCGGCCCGAAGAATTCGCCCTAAGCCGGGCGAAAGGTTCGAAGCGGGTACCTTGTTCCCGACTCTAGCGGGCGCGGAGTTGCAGGGTGTGCAGGACTCCATGGCGCGGTGTCTTGATCCTCCCAGAGCTGAGCTCGGAGCATAATTGCATCTTTCTCGAGTTTGACGGTAACGCCCGCCAAACGGTCGGTGGTTTCGCTGACTTGAGGCCATCCACCGGCCGGAGCGGGGAATGAAGGGCGAAGTGTGTTGGGTTCATGTTCATGGTCGCGGCTTGGACAAGCCTCAGAATATTTCGCGAATCGAGCGATTGCGACGCATTCCGGCCGATTTTTCGGCGCGAAAAGCTAAGTGTCACGCGGGACACCCGGTTGCGGCCGCGATTGTTGGCGGCTCGTCCACCGCCCTGGGTGGCCCCGACTCCGCGGCAGAATCGGGGCCAAAAAAAAGGCGAAGTGCCGGAGCACTTCGCCGTGAATTCGACCGACAGAATCGTTCAGTAACGATTGCCGCGGGCCTGGAACGCGCCGGCCCGGCGATCCGGGCTGCTGT
This sequence comes from Verrucomicrobiota bacterium, assembly GCA_018239675.1. Classification (GTDB taxonomy): domain Bacteria; phylum Verrucomicrobiota; class Verrucomicrobiia; order Opitutales; family Opitutaceae; genus Opi-474. Next base: position 8,307 of record JAFEGX010000029.1, on the reverse strand, counting down.
AGTTCCGGTCGCCGCCGGATATCTCGGTCTTCGGCTTGGCCTCGTTGACCGTGAGCGGCCGGCCGTCGAGCTCGGTGCCGTTCATTTTCTCGGTGGCGAGCTTGCTCTCGGCATCGGTGCTGAACGTCACGAACGCGAAACCGCGCGGACGCCCGGTCATGCGGTCATTGGCGATGTAGACATCGGTCACGCTGCCGAATTGGCCAAAAGCGTCGCGAAGATCGGTCTCGGTGGTTTTGAAGGACATGTTTCCAACATAGAGTTTGGAATTCATAGTGATGATTTTCGTATGCTCCGTCTGCTGTCAGCGCGTTCCCGAACATCGGGTTTCGAATCATCACCGAACCAAAGCTCACCTGAAGACTCACCGGTCACTGTCACCTTACGTTATTACGAGCCGCCACGGTCGTTCATTCCCACCGGAACGCAAGGACCAATCTCAACTTTCGTTCGCTCGCCGCAATTTCGCCCGGTGGCCCCGCGGGGACGGTGGGCGGTCGGGACGGTAGACTGTGAGCGGTGGACGGTTGGCGGTAGTGCGGGGGCGGGGGTTTTGTTTACCGCGAAGAGCGCGAAGGCGGTCCGGCTTTCAACCGTCACCTTTCATCCTTCAACTCCCATCACCACCCTCCGTTATCTCCTGTGAAGCGGATCGACTGCCGCGGCCTGGCGCGCGCGGTGACGTTGCACGATCCGGCCCGTCCACGCGTCGAGCTGGCGCACGATCCAGCGCGGCCGCGGCGCGAGAAACTTGTCCGGCGTCCATTCCTCGCCGTCGGCATAGACCGTGCGCGGCATCACGCACGTGCCGAAGGTCCAGTCGGCGAGGGGCAGGCCGAAGAAGCCGGAGATCGACTCGTTGCAGTCGATGACCGCGTGGTGCCGGAGGTGGAAGGCATAGGCGGGGGTCCAGAACCGGCCCCAGAACCGATGCTGGATCAGCGGCTCCCATTTCTCGAACGGCCAGTGGTTGATGGCGTGGAAAAGCTCGTAGAGCACCAGCGACACCGCGAGCGCCGCAAAGCCGCCGAGGAACCACGGGAACCGGGGCAGCAGCCATTGGAGCAGGGCCAGCAGCGGCGTGAGCACACCCGCGAACACCGCCAGCGTGTACCACGGGAAGAAGGAAGCCTCGCCCTGCTCGGGTTCGATGATCGGAAACTTGTTCTCGATGCTGAGGATGCCCCGGCCGTCGCGGCCCTGCTTCCGTCCGATCCGGGTGAGCGCGTGATGGAGGGTGTGCTGCCGGTAGAACCGGCGCAGGATGGGAAACGCCGGCAGGTGCAGGACGTACCGGTGAAAGACGAACTCGATGTAGCAGTTCACGAGGCTGATCGCCAGGAAGGCGGTCACGCCGGCCCAGACCGGCGCCCGCACCTGCGCCGCCCAGACCTCGGGCGCCACCAGCCGCATCAGGACAAGCAGCGCCGCCAACGTGGCCAGCACGGTGAGCGCGAAGAGCGGCAGGGAGAATTTCTCGGGTTTGGGAGGGGGAGCGTCGGTAGCGGGGGCCATGGATGCGCCTCGGTTTATCGGGGGATTTGCGTGAATAGCAATCGCGGCGTCCATCACCGCGCGATTTCTTTCGCGCCGGCTTGGGGTTATTGATTGCCACGAAGAGCGCGAAGGCCACGAAGCGTGCCGAGTATCCAACCGACTCCTTTCAACCTTCAACTCCCATCCCCGAGCGCCGTTCCCTTTTGGGACGGTGGGCGGTCGGCGGTGGGCGGTTGGCTGTGAGCGGTAGACGGTAGTGCCGTCTCGGGGCTTAGTTCACCACGAAGGGCGCAAAGAGCCCGAAGCCCAACCGGCTTTCAACCGTCACCCTTCAACCTTCAACTTCCATCCCCAGCCTCCGTTCTCTCCTGTGAATCCTAGACTGTCTCGTCCTCGTCCAGCTCCGGCGGCTTGATCGCCGTGAGCAGGCGCTCGAGTTCGGCCGGGGTGGGGTTGCGGATAGCGCCCACGGTCAGGATCGCCTCGCCGGCGGGGAGCGTGACTTTCGTCGGCGTGCCGGCCGTCAGGCCGAGCATGGCGGCGGCGAGCGGGGAATTATGCGGCAGGCACTCGATGCCGGACGCTTCGTCGCTCGCGGTCTCGCCGTGGGTCGTGACCAGGAACGTGAACCGATGCCTCCGCTTGGTTGCAACGTCCTGCTTCTCGACCGTGACTACATGCCCGAGCTGCAGCGTGTCGGTCGGCTTGGTGAGCCAGGTGGCGGGATCGACCTCGATGAACGTGTTGCGCGCGACAAAGCGGTCGAGCGCGGTCATCTTGCGGTCGACGGCGCGGATCGCCTCCTTGGCGGCCTTGAACCCGAAATTCTCGCGCAGATCGCCTTGGCTGTGGGCCTCGACCTTGTCTTTCACGAGCTCGACCCGCTTGCGCTTCAACGCCTCAAACTCCTCCGCCAGCACGCGATTGTACCCCGGCCGCACGTAGATCGTGGTCGGCGCCGGCGGTGGAATCCGGAAAACATGCTTGCGACGAAGCGGCATGGCAGGGGCAGGATTGCCGTTGAAGGCGTTCGGTTGAAAGCTGAAAGACCGCTCGTGCGCGCTATATCGGTTGCGAAACTCAGCCGTTCGCGGAGTGGATGATTTTCACCACGAAGATTGCGAAGACCACGAAGCCCGATCCGATGGCCTGGCCTTCGCGCGCTTCGCGTCCTTTGTGGTAAAAAATCAAACCCCCGCCCGCGTTCGACCCCGCACCGCAAACCCAATCCGGCGTCGGCCAACAAACCCGGCTTTCAACCGCCTCCCTTTCAACCTTCGACTCCTGCCGCTACCGCGGCTGCGGCTGCGGGTCCTTGACCACCGGCTCGCCGATGATGACGCGACCGGTAGGCTCGCGCCAGCCGACGTTGGGCTTGGTGAACCGTCCGAAGGCCGGGGTTGCGACAGTGATCATGGGCTTGATCACTTCCTCGAGATAATTGCCCCACAGGTCCGTCGTGGAGTGCGTGCGCCAGAGGAGCACGTCGGGATGCTCCCGGGTCGCACGACGCTGGTAAGCAAAGGCGGAGATCACGATGAAATGCCGGCCGGTGAGCGACAGGAGTTCCCGGGTGTAGCCGGCCACCTGCCAAGCCGTGTCCGTCGCCTGGTCGCCGAGCACGCGCGCCCGGATTTCAGCCGCGTTCTTGACCTTGTTGCCGACGAAAAAAGGCGTGATCGTGCCCCATTCCACGGCGACCGTGATGGACGGCGGGTGCTCGTGGGAGGCCAGCAGGTAATTACGTTCCTCGAGAGCCTTGACCACCAGGCGCTGGATGTCCTCGTCGGACGGCGGCTTCCGCTGGTAATGCTGTGCGACCTCGCCGCCAATGTCAGCATAGCCGAGGAACACCGGCACGTAGTACGTCGGGTTGTCCGCCGTCGGCTCCGGGACGGCCCGGCCCTCCTTCGTCACGTCCGTCGTCACCACCAGCATCCGCGGATCCCCCGGCGCCGCGACCGCCGTGGAGTGCAACAGCGCAGCCCCAACCGCCGCGACCGTCAATTTCAACACCCACCGCCGCAACCCACCCATTGGCAGCCGCGAAAGAGTCATGCTCATGACCCTATGACGCGTGGACCGGACATGTCAGGTACAAGAACGAGGGGCCGCCGCAGCGGGATCAGGGTTTTCACCACGAAGGAACTTTTTCTTCACCACGAAGGGCGCGAAGCTCACGAAGGTCCGATTCGACCGTTTGGTCTTCGTGTGCTTCGCGCCCTTTGTGCTAAAATACGACCCGAGATTCGCGGCGGTTTCCGGCCTTGACCGGCGGGCCCAGTGGCGCACCGTGCCGAGACGGTACCTCACTGCCTGATGGTGTAATGGTAGCACAGGCGACTTTGACTCGCCTAGTCGTGGTTCGAATCCACGTCGGGCAGCCATTCGGCGCGGTCTTTGGGGTGCTCAGCCCTTGCGCATGGCGAGTCATTCATGGTGAGCGCACCGAACCATCGACCTGAGCAAACGAAGCGCGTAGAATGACCCTGGGGAAAGGCCGACGGCCCGCGCCGAAGGGCACGTGCATTGTCTATTTGCCTCGTCTGCGCTCAGGCGGTCTTCAATCGGTATCTAAGAAGATCTCAAGCAGCGGCTCGAGGACCACGCCTCAGGTCATGACCTGGGGGCTCCGCGCTGCACCGAACAAAGCGCTAGAGCATTTTAACAAGACTTGTAGCCGCAAAGATGCGCAAAAAGCGCAAGGATTCGTCGCCACAGCGTTGCACCCTACTAAGGCAATAACCCGAGGTAAACGATCCCTCTGCCGCAGGAGCTGGAATCGGATTGATCTGCGTTTTTTGCGCCTCTTTGCGGCTACACCATTATTGTTATTGAATTCCCGCTAGGCGGCGCGCCACTCCGCTGGGTCGTACTTTAGACAGCAATCACCGTCGATCGACCAGAGATGCAGCCAGCCGTGGTCGAATAGCTGGCGTACCGTGGGCTCGGCGGCCAGGACGGCACCGATCTTCGCCGGAGGGGCCTCGATGTACACCGCCAGCCGCCGGGGTTCGTGCACGAATTTCTCCCCGTCGTGGATCGACTGCAGCGGCAAGCCAACCTTGAGGTCGCCGCCGTTGCCCTCCAGCACGCCAAGGCCGCCGACGACGTTGTGCAGGGCCTTGTTGCCGGCTCCGTATCGCTCCGGATTCACGCGCGACGCATAGTATTGCAGGTTGATCCAGCTGGCGACGACCACCGGGGCGCAGAGAATCAACCTAAGCACCGCGCTGTCGGCGTCCGCGGCCGAGTCGTAGTCGTGCAGGAAGACCCGCCCGTCGAGCTTCAGCCCGGCCGTGCGGCGGCGCGGCGCGGCGATGAACGCGGCATTGTTGGCCAGGCCCCACTCGGGCCGTACCTGCGCGATGTCGGCCGCCCGTGCGCGCACGGCTCTGTCGATTTGTTCGTCGGTCAATCCGCCAAGCCCGAGGCTGGGCGCGCGCTCGCGCCGCGCTGCGGCGCCGGCCCGGGCCAGAGTCATCCGCAGGTTTACCAAGTCGACCAAATGCGAGCCGGGCACGGTCTTCAGGTCGAACAGGATCACGTCGTCCGTCGTCGTGTTGTGCAGCCCGGCCAGGAAGTAGGTGTCCGCCGGGATCTCCAGGCCTTGGCGAGCGAGCAAGTCGCGGACGGCGGGATCGTTGAGCGTCGCGACCGCGAGGCGGGCATTGACGTCGCCGGCGTGACCGCCGCAGGCGCCGCAGTCTAGGCTCGACGCGTGCGGGTTGTTCGCGCTCTGGCTGCCGTGCCCGCACACGAGCACCAGCCGGGCGAAATTCCGCGTGAGTCCCATGTTGCGCAACGCCCCGGCGGCGAGCCCGGCCCGGGTCTCAAGCGACGCCGACTCCAGCGCGGGCGCCACGCGGGCGCAGGCCGGCCCGCCCGCCCGCCGCGCGCGGCCGAGCGCCGCGCCAAAGGCGAGGCCGACGGTCTCGACAAACGAGAAGCACGAGGCCGCCGAGTTCTGGAACGCCTTCCACGCCCCGGCCTCGGCCTGCGCCGCGACGGCGGCGTCGGCCTCTGGCCCGGGCAGTGGCTCGGTGCTGGCCACCGGTGGCACGAGAAGCACCGGACACCGCGCCGCCGCCGCGCCGCCGCCCGCGGGTTGGTGCGCCACCGGGAAACCGAAGAAGCCGGCGAAGCCGATCGTCTGCACGCCGGGCAGCGCGGTCTCAAGGTGGCGCCGGAACACCTCCGAGCGCACGTCGATGCAGAAGATCGCCTGCGCCACCGGACGCTCTGCCGCCACGGGCGCGGCCTGCGCCGAAAGCGCCCAGGCGAGGCGACGCTGGTAACCGGCCTCGTAGGCGGACTGCCAGAACGCGAGCACCTCGTGGCGGACCGGGTCCGGCGGCGTCACGGGTTGCCGTCCCCACGTCGGCCGACGCGGATCGTCGGCGAAGGCCTGCAGCAGCGCCGCGTCGTAGGCCAGGCGGACGGCGAGCAATTCGCGGAGCGCTGGATTGGCGCGCCCACGCAGGGCGTCTTCCCGCACCCGGTATTGCACGTGACCCGCCCAGCCCGAAATCATCGCAAGTTGCCGGTGCAGGAAGTCGGCCAGTTCTCCGGGCCAGGGCTCGAGCAGCCCGAGGCAGTGCGCGAGGGCGGCGTCGGCGTGCGGGGGAAGCGACGCCGCAAAGGCCCGGAATCCGGCGAGCCCGAAGGCCTCGGGATTGCGATCGTGCACCGCCGCCTCGCGCCACGCGGCGTAGAGGCCGACCGTCTTCCACGGGCTGTTCCAGGTCGTTTGGTTCTCGTCGAAGGTCACGGCGCACCACTTGGAAATTTCGTCGACCACGAATGCGCTCCAGTGTGCGCGGGGCCGGGCCTGATCGAGCCAGTCCGCCACCGTCTGGATCGACGGTGGGGGAGCTTCGTCGGCGAGCCCGGCCAGCGCCGCCTCCAGCGCGGCTGGCGTCCACGGCGCGCGCGCCACGGTCGCGAGGTCTGCTTGCTCGATCTCGCCCGCCGCCCAAGCGCGTCGGTAAGCGGACGGAGGTTGCAGCGGTGCTGAGCCGAGGGTGCGCTGCAGGAGGTCGCAGGCGGAAACGAAGGGCTGGTCGACCAAGCCGACAAAGGGATTCACGGCCACGAAGTGGCGCAGTGGCCACAGCGGCGGGATCCGGGCGAGGGCGGCGGCGATCGCGGCTTGCTGGGTCGTGGTGAGGACGGCGGGGGCGGTGGGGAGCGTCGGGTGGTACATGGGCGGAGGAGAAATCTGCGGTGACGCGGCTCAGAGCGTGGTGATGTGACGCGGCCAGAGGCGGCCGAGGATGCGGTTGAAGACAGTGCCGAGGTAGAAACCGTTCAGCGCATGGACGTAGAGGCGGCGCCCGAGGGGATGCGCGTTGGTCCGCCAGAGCAGCGCCTGGAAGAGGAACAGGCCGGCAAACACCGCAGCCACGATACCGAGCAGAGCCGGCGGTGGCTGGGGGTTGGGCAGGCCGGCGGAAAGCCGCGACGCCATCGCGTGCAGCGCGAGGCTCAGGCTGACGACGGCCACCGCCACGACGACACCGCGCGCGACGCTCCGCGGGCCGGCGTCGGCGGCCCAGATGCGGGCCAAACCGTAGGCGGCCGCGAAGGCGAGCACGACGCCGAAGACCCGCGATCCTGCCGGCAGCGCCGGCGCGAGCGCGTGCGCCGCCGTGGCGCCGAGCGCGACGAGCAGGCCGCCAGCCAGCACCCCGAAGGTGAGGGCCGGGGCGCGCAGCGGCACGGCGGCGCGCGGCACGGCGCCAATGGTCGAGCCGGCGGTGAGAAAGGCGTGCGCCTTGTAGAGCGAGTGCGCGGCGATGTGCAGCAGGGCCAGGCCGTACGCGCCGAGGCCGCACTGCAGGATCATGAAGCCCATCTGCGCAACCGTGGAGTAGGCCAGCGCGCGCTTCACGCTGGGCTGCGCGAGCATCACGATCGCCCCGAAGGCGGCGGTCAGCGCGCCGGCGACGGCCAGCAGGGCCGAGGCGCGCGGGGCGGCGGCGAGGACCGGCGCGAGACGAACGATCAAGAAGCCACCGGCGTTGATGATGCCGGCGTGCATGAAGGCCGACACCGGCGTCGGCGTCTCCATCGTGTCCGGCAGCCAGCTGTGGAAGGGAAACTGCGCCGACTTCAGCATCGCGCACGCCGCCAGCAGCAGCCCGGCCGGCGCCGCGCCGCCGGTCCGGCCCGCCGCGAAGTCCTCAAGGATCGCCGCGAGATCGAAGGTGCCATGGTGCGCCTGGAGCACCAGGGTCGCCCCGAGGAGGCAGGCGTCGCCAAGCCTGCTGATGACGAATTTCTTCCGCGCCGAAAAGACCGCCCCCGACCGCTCCGGGAAATGCAGCAGCAGCCGGTGCAGGCAAAGGCTCGTTGCCATCCACGCCGCCAGCAGCAGCAGCAGTTGACCGGCCAGGACGAGCAGGACCACCGATCCGAGGGTCAGGCTCATCCAGGAAAAAAACCGCGCCTGATGCGGGTCGCCGGCCAGGTAGGGCCGCGCATAGCCGAGCACGAGCGCGCCGAGGAGGGTTACCAGCACCGCCATGATCGCCGAGAGCGGGTCCAGCCGCAGCGCCCCGGCAAAGGCCGCGTCGGCCCCAAACGGTGCCCAGCGGGCCGTTTGCGGCCCGAGCACCGCCTGCGCGCCCGCGGCGAGCAGGGCGAGGGACACTGCGATAAGGGCGGCGCCGATCACGAGGCGGCCGGCAATCCCCGGGCGGCAGGCGCGCGCGGCGAGGCCTGCCGCAAGCGGCAGGACTGGGAGGGTGAGGAGAACGACGGCGAGGAACGGGCTCATCGGCGCCGATCCTAGCGGGGGCTTGCGTT
>JAFEGX010000028.1 GCA_018239675.1 Verrucomicrobiota bacterium | reverse complement strand
GTTCTTTTTCGGGTTCGATGTCATCGTCGAGCGCTATGCGGGCCCTTGGTTGTCCTGCGCCCTGCCGCTGGGTTTCCTCCTGCTCGGCGCCCTCGTCGTCCTGTGGCTGCATGCGCTCCGCCAGCGGGCGATCTCCGCCATGGTCCTGGGCGGGATGTTCTTCGTCGGCTACCGTCTCTTCGCCACGGTCAACGGCTTCGGGCTCTTCAAGCTGGCGATGTTCGCGCTGCCCTTCGCGTTGGTCGAGTTCGCACGGGTCGTCGATTTTCGGGGCGGGCGCTGGCTCCTGGGCGCGGTTCTGCTGGTCCTGGTGCCCATCGGCGTTGCCGGCTCGATCCGCTACACCGCGGCCTCGCTGGCCGGCGCCAAGAGTCTCGTGGGCGAGGTCTTTGACGCCTCCCGGTCGCTCGGGCGAATTCCTCCGGCCGGCGCCGCCGCGGTCTGGTCGGACGTCGACAGTTCGCCCGTGGCCAAGCTCCTGATGCTGGAGCGGCGCCACCCGGGGCCGTTGTTCCTGAGCCAGTCGTTTCTCGGCGGGTATGTCCGCAGCGGCGCCGCCCCGTGGCCGGATTGGGCCTATCGATTCCGGCCCGGGCCCAGGTTCGACACGGCCGCGAGCAGCCGGTTGGTCGAGGGATTCAAGCACGAGGTGTATGTCCCGGCCTCGGTCAACGGTCTCGATTTCCTGCGTCAGCCGGCCACCGAGGGAGCCGCCGGCCAGGGTGACATCCCGGTGGTGACTTCGCAGGGCGAGCTACGGGCGTTCAACCAGCTTGAGCCACGGCCCGGGGAAAGGTCGGACGGACTCTTTGCCTGGGCGCCGTTCCGCGGCCTCGAGAACCACCTCGTATTTGTGAACTCGCGCCAGGGTCAGCACTACTATCTCGGCGACGATGGCCAGATCTCGGTCTACAAGCCCGAGCCCGATGTCTACGACCCGCGCGGCCACTTTTTCGTGATCGGACGCCACCTGCTTTTCCGCGTGCTCAATCCCTCGGCGACCGTCCGGATCCGGCTCAGCCTGACGGATTCGGTCCTGGGCCAGGGTCGCACCGCCCTGCCCGCCGAGGCCCGGGCGAAGGGCACGGGGCCGTCCCCGGTTCCATTCGGGCTGGTCGGGGCCGGCAGCGCCAACGTGGTCTCCCCGCCGCTGCAGCCGTTTCATCTGGCGGGCGCCGATTACGTCGCGCTCGACCTGGGCCGTCCCACCATCCCGATCGGCCTGCCCGCCGAAGGCCTCGAGGGAATCTACAACCGGTCGGTCTCGCTCGACAGCCGGAGCGGCGTCGCCTACTGCCGCGACATCTCGGCGCTCAGCGAGGAACGGTATGCTGCCCGGCCCCCGCTCAGCCGGTTGTCGCGTTTTCCCGCCGACCTGGTGGGCCCGCACGCGCCGGAGTATTCCGGCATTTACGAGGACGGCTGGGTCTCGGGACACGCGTTTGTCCGGCTCGGCCCGGTGCAGGCCGGCAGCCGCGTTTCCGGCCTCATGCAGCGCCCGACCCTGCCGGGAGTCGCGCCCCTCCCCCGGCGGGTGACCCTGCTCCTCGATGGCGTGCCCCAGTTCACCCGGGAGATTCCGCCGGGCGACTTCCGCTGGGAGGCGACCTGCCCCCGGCCGGCCGAGTGCGTAAAGATTGAATTGGTCTTCGACGGGATCGATACTCTGCCCGCGCCGGACCTGCGCCCGGCGGCCGCGTTGCTCACTTTCGTCCAAATCCAACCCGCTCCATGAGCGCCCCCCTCCTCTCCTTCGTCGTTCCGGTATACCGGGAAGAAAAAAACATCCCGGAGTTCCTCCGGCAGGTGCGCGCCGTCCTTGCCCCTCTCACCGGGAACTACGAGGTCATCTTTTCCCTCGATCCGTCGCCGGACCGCACCGAGGAGGTGATTCTGGAGGCCCGCGCGGCCGACCCTCGCATCAAGCTTCTCCGGTTCTCGCGTCGCTTCGGGCAGCCCATGGCCACCTTGGCCGGTTTGGAATACTCGCGCGGCGAGGCGGTGATTGTGATCGATGTTGACCTGCAGGATCCCCCCGAGCTCATCGCCCAGATGTACGCCAAATGGCGCGAGGGCTACGATGTCGTGCTGCCGCAGCGGCGCGAGCGGACCGGCGAGCCGTGGATCAAGAAATTCGTGTCGGAGACCGGCTACAAGGTGATCAACAAGATCGCCGACGTGCGCATCCCGCCGAACACGGGAGATTTTCGCCTGATGTCGCGCCGCGTCGTGCAGGAGGTCGTGCGGCTCAAGGAGAGCCATGGGTTCCTGCGGGGCATGGTGGCGGTGGTTGGCTTCCGGCAATGCCTCATTCCCTTCGACCGCCCGCCGCGCTTCGCCGGCGAAACCAACTACAACCGGTTCTTCGGCTCGCTGCGCATCGGGTTCAACGGCATCTTCTGCTTCTCCACCTACGCCCTGACCCTCAGCACCATGATGGGGTTCGTCATCGCCGGCAGCTCGTTTCTGCTCATGGCCATTTACCTCTTCTACAAGCTCATGGGCTGGACGATCCTCTGGGGCAACCCGACCCTCGTGATCCTCATCTCCTTCCTCGGCGGCATCCAGCTCATCAGCGTCGGCATCCTCGGCGAGTACATCGGCCGGATCTACGAGGAGGTCCGCGCGCGGCCCAAGTTCATCGTCGACCGCGCCGAGGGTTTTGAGTCGTAATCCTGGTTCCCTGCTCGCTTCCCATGCGGACTGTCTTCGTCACCGGCGCCGCCGGCTTCATTGCGTCGAATCTGGTCGATCGCCTCCTGGCCGACGACATCGCCGTCGTCGGCTGGGACAACTTCTCGACCGGCCAGCGGCCGTTCGTCGCCGGCGCCCTGGCGCACCCGCGCTTCCGCCTCGTGGAAGGTGACAATCTCGACCTTCCGGCGCTGACCAAGGCGATGGCGGGCTGCGACACGGTCTTCCACCTCGCGGCGAACGCCGACGTCCGCTTCGGCACGGATCACCCGGAGAAGGACCTGCGGCAAAACACCATCGCCACGTTCAACGTGCTCGAGGCCATGCGCGCCAACGGCATCAGGCGCATCGCGTTCTCCTCGACCGGCTCCGTCTACGGCGAGGCCAAGGTGATCCCGACCCCCGAAAACGCCGCGTTCCCGGTGCAGACCTCCCTCTACGGCGCCTCCAAGGTCGCCGGCGAGGGCATGATCCAGGCCTACTGCGAGGGCTTCGGCTTCGAGGGCTACATCTTCCGCTTCGTCTCGATCCTGGGCGAGCGCTACACGCACGGCCACGTGTTCGATTTCTACCGGCAGCTGGTCGAGCATCCCGACCATCTGCGCGTCCTCGGCGACGGCTCGCAGCGCAAGTCCTACCTCTACGTCCAGGATTGCGTCTCGGCAATCCTCCACGTGATGCGCGCGCAGCTCGCCGCCAAGGCGCCCCACCGCGTCGAGATTTTCAATCTGGGCGCGCCGGAGTATTGCCAGGTCAGGGACTCGATCCACTGGATCTGCGAGGCGCTCGCGCTGAAGCCGCGACTCGACTTCACCGGCGGCGACCGCGGCTGGATTGGCGACAATCCGTTCATCTACCTCGACACCGCCAAGGTCCAGGCCACCGGCTGGAAGGCCCAGCTGACCATCCGCGAGGGCATTCTTCGGACCCTGCGGTGGCTTCAGGCGAATCCCTGGGTCTACGAGCAAAGATAGTGACCCCGGCTTCCCCGCGACGCGCGCACCGGCCATCCACCGCACCCACCATGAAACTGACCGTGCTCGGACTCTGGCACCTTGGCTGCGTCACCGCCGCCTGCTGCGCCGAGCACTTTGACGTCGTGGGGCTGGACTGCCGCGGCGGCCGCAATCTCGAGGCCCTGCGGCAGGGACGGGCGCCGATCCAGGAACCTGGACTCGATGCGCTGCTGGCCGCCGGGATCGCCTCCGGGCGGCTGAGCTTCAGCGCCGACGCGGCTGCCGCCTGCCGGGACGCCGACCTCCTGTGGGTGACCATTGACACGCCGGTGGACGAGGAGGATCGCGCCGACGTCGACGCAGTGCTGCGCGAAATCCGGCAGTGCGTGCCCGCCCTGCCCGCCGGTGCGCTGATCCTGGTCTCGTCACAGCTTCCCGTCGGCACCTGCCGGCTGCTCGAGCGCGAGTTCGCCGACCGCGGCTACCGGTTCGCCTGCTCGCCCGAGAATCTGCGGCTCGGCCAGGCCCTCGAGATTTTCCGTCATCCCGACCGCGTCATCGTCGGCTGCCGCGACGACCACTCCCGTGCGCAGCTGGCCGCCCTGTTCGCGCCGTTTTCCCGCGAGCTGGTCTGGATGCGGCCCGAATCCGCGGAGATGGCGAAGCACGCGATCAACGCGTTCCTCGCCGCCTCGATCGCCTTCATGAACGAGATCGCCTGCCTCTGCGAGGACACCGGGGCTGACGCCAAGGAGGTCGAGCGCGCGCTGAAGTCCGAGTCCCGCATCGGTCCACGCGCCTACCTCTCCCCCGGCGGCGCATTCGCGGGCGGCACGCTGGCCCGCGATGTCGTCACGCTCAGCGACCTCGGCGCGCGCCATGGGCAACGCCTCGAGGTCGTGCCCGCGATCAAGCGCAGCAACGACCTGCACCGCCACTGGCCGCTGCACGCGTTGCGCCGCCAGCTCGGTCCCCTGGCCGGCCGCCGGATTGCGCTGCTCGGCCTGACCTACAAGCCCGGCACGGACACGCTCCGCCGCAGCGCCGCCGTCACCCTGGCCCGCACCCTCCTGGCCGACGGGGCCGAGGTCAGCGCCTGGGACCCGTCCCGCACCAGTCTGCCCGACGAACTGGCCCTGATCCGCCTCGAGCGCGACCCCGCCCTGGCCCTCGCCGGGGCCGACGCGGTGGTAGTCTGCACCAATTGGCCCGAGCTTCGCGGGTTTGACTGGGCGGCGCTGGTGTCGCGCCTGCGCCATCCGCTCGTGATTGACGCCACCCGCTTCGTCGAGCAATCCGTCGCCCATCTTTCCGGCCTGCGCTATCTCGCGGTCGGCTCCCCCGCATGAAACTTTCCGGTCTCAATGCCATCATCACCGGCGCCAACCAGGGTCTCGGCCTCGAGATCGCCCGCCACTTCGTCCGCGAGGGCGCCAATCTCGTCGTGTGCGCCCGCGATGCCGGGAAGCTCGCCGCCGCCGCCGCCGAGCTGCAGGGCCTCGCGGGGCCCGGCCAGCGCCTTTACCACCAGTCGTGCGATGTGTCCGATGCCGGCGCCGTGGATCGCCTGGTCCGCACGGCGCTCGAGCAGCTCGGTTCGGTGCAGGTGCTGGTCAACAATGCCGGCATCTACGGGCCCAAGGGTCCGACCGAGTCCGTGGACCTGCGGGAGTGGCAGCGGACCATCGAGGTCAACCTGTACGGCGTCCTGCTGCCCTGCCGGGCCATCATCCCGCACCTCAAGCAGCAGGGCCGCGGAAAGATCATCAACCTCTCGGGCGGCGGCGCCACTGCGCCCATGCCGCTCATCAGCGCCTACGCCGCCTCCAAGGCGGCGGTCGTCCGCCTGACCGAGACCCTCGCCGAGGAGCTCCGCAGCCACCACATCGACGTGAATGCCGTCGCCCCCGGCGCCCTCAACACCCGCCTGCTGGACGAAGTGCTGCAGGCCGGACCCCAGGCCGTGGGCGAGGCGTTTTACCAGCGCGCCCTGAAACAGAAGGAAACCGGCGGCGCGCCCATCGCGCAGGGCGCGAGCCTCTGCGTCTGGCTCGCGTCGCGCGAGAGCGACGGCATTTCCGGCAAACTGCTCAGCGCCCAGTGGGACCCGTGGCGGGACCTCGCCGGCCGCCGGGACGCGCTGGCGCGTTCCGACATCTACACGCTCCGCCGCATCATTCCGGAGGATCGCGGGGAGAAGTGGACGTAGCCGCGTGACCCGCGTGACGAAACACGCGGAAGTTCAGCAGCAGGAAAACCACCAGCGTCGACGGCGGCACCGCGATGGCCGTCGCCCAGATCCGTCCAAGTCCCAGCACGTCGACGCAGAGCCGGAACAGGAGAAAATTGATCACGTAGCTGAGCGCGGCCACCCCCAGGTACTCGCGGAGCTGGCGGCCCGTGTCGACGCGCGTGCTGGGCAGCGCCCACCAGCGATTGAGCGAATAGTGGGTCGTGGTCGAGCAGAGGAAGCTCAGGCTGAACGCTAGATTCATGCCGCACCCGAGCAGGAACAGTTTCATGGTCGCCACCTGGACCGCATAGGCGCTACCGCCCACCACCAGGAACCGCACAAACCTCACTTGCGTCTGGCGGTCGGTTGGCTTGGCCTTGGACATCCGAAGCACGCAATGAGCGGCTCCAATCCCAAGCAAATCAATTTCGCCCTGGTCGGCTGCGGCCTCATCGGCCGCAAGCGGGCCGCCGCCCTCGGCGCCGCCACGTCGCTCCGGTACGCCTGCGATCTCGACCTGGCCCGCGCCCGCGATCTGGCCGCCCGGGTGCCCGGATGCGAGGCGGTCACCGATTATCGCGTCGCACTCGCCGACCCCGCGGTCGACGCGGTGATCGTGTCGACCCTCAACGCTTCGCTCGCTCCAATCACCCTGGCCGCGGTCCGGGCCGGCAAGCACGCTCTGGTCGAAAAGCCCGGAGCGCTCAATTCCGGCCAGCTCCAGTCGATCCGCGCCGCCACGGCCGGCACCGGCGCCAAGGTCCGGTTCGGCTACAATCACCGCTTTCACCCCGCCCTGCGCCTGGCCCGCGAGCTCTGCGCCGCCGGAAAGCTCGGGCCGCTGATGTTCCTGCGCGGACGCTATGGTCATGGCGGGCGCAAGGGCTACGACCGGGAGTGGCGGGCCAACCCCGCGCTGTCCGGCGGCGGCGAACTCATCGACCAAGGGGTGCACCTCATCGACCTCGCCGGCTGGTTTCTCGGCGAGTTCGACCGCGTCGAGGGTCACGCCTCGACGCTCTTTTGGGACATGCCGGTCGACGACAACGCCTTCCTTTCGCTGCGCACCCGCGCGAACCAGACCGCGTGGCTCCACGTCAGCTGCACCGAGTGGAAGAACCTGTTCTCCCTCGAGATCTACGGGCGCGACGCCAAGATCGCCATTGACGGCCTTGGCGGCAGCTACGGGCCTGAGCGCCTGGTTTTTTATCAGATGCTGCCCCAGATGGGACCACCGGAAACCGCCGTGCACGAATTTCCCGCCGGCGACGAGTCGTGGCGGCTCGAGAATGAGGCTTTTGCCGAGGACATTCGCCTCGGACGCGAACCATCGCCAGGTTTGACCGAGGCCATCCGCACGCTCGAAATCGTCGAGACCATCTACCGCGCCAGCCACTACCCCGTCTCCACCACCCCACTCTAGCCCGTTTCACAGTTTCCAGATTTCCCGGTTTCTCCATTTTCCGCCATGATCATCACCCGTTCCCCTTTACGCATCTCCCTCGGTGGCGGCGGCACCGACCTGCCATCCTATTACCGCGAGCACGGCGGCTTCCTGGTGGCGGCGGCGATCGACAAGTACGTTTACCTCACGCTGCACCGGACGTTTGTCCCCGACCTGATCGTCAAGTATTCCAAGCTGGAGCGCGTGCCGACGGCCCGCGACCTTGAGCATCCGATCATCCGCGAGGCTTTCGCCCTGCTCGGCATGGATGGGCGCTCGATCGAGATCACGTCGATGGCCGACATCCCCGGCGGCACCGGCCTGGGCTCGTCCGGCAGCTTCACCACCGCCCTGCTCAAGGTGCTGCATGCCGCCAAGAAGAACCTGGTCTCGGCCGCCGAGCTTGCCGAGCAGGCCTGTCACATCGAGCTGGACCGGCTGAACGAGCCGATCGGCAAGCAGGACCAGTACATTGCCGCCGTCGGCGGGATCACGGCCTTCACCTTCCACCGCGACGGCCGCGTCGAGTACCGGCCCTGCGCGATCTCGGAGGAGACGCTGTTCAACCTCGAGGACAACCTCCTGCTGTTCTTCACCGGCTACAGCCGGAGCGCATCAGCCATCCTCAAGGACCAGAACGATCGGTCCAAGCAGAACGACGCCGCGATGCTCGACAACCTGCATTTCACGAAGGACCTCGGGTTCCAGTCGCTCGCCGCCCTCGAGTCAGGGAACCTCGAGGAGTTCGCCCGCCTGATGGACGTGCACTGGCAGCGCAAGAAGAGCCGGAGCACGGGCATGAGCAACCGCCAGATCAACGAGTGGTACGACCACGCCATGGCCAACGGCGCCCTCGGCGGCAAGCTGATCGGCGCCGGCGGCGGCGGCTTCCTCATGTTTTACGCGAGCGACAAGCGCCGCCTGCGTCACGCCATGCGGGAAAAGGGCCTCCAGGAAGTCCGCTTCCGCTTCGACTTTGAGGGCAGCAAGGTCTTGGTGCAGGACTAGGGCGGAAATGAAAAAACAGGGTTGCTCGTTCAGTTTCTCCGAAAAAAGGGAAACGTCAGAAACTGGCGGGTACAGATGAAGATTGCTGGAGAGTTGTGCTGAGACGGAACTGCGCGCGGTCGGTTCTTTCCCAGCATCAATGAACTCTGACCGAGGAGCTGCGGGACGCGTCGGCACCGAATTGGAGGAACGCACGCTCAAGCTTGCCGTGCAGGTCGTGGGTTACGCCCAAGGACTCGGGGCGGATGAGGTTTCCCGGGTGGTTGGGCGTCAGCTGCTGCGAAGCGGCACCTCGATCGGGGCCAACTACCGGGAGGCCAACCGCGCCGAGTCCCGAGACGACTTTGCGCACAAGGCGGCATTGGCAGTCAAGGAAGCGGCCGAAACCGAGTATTGGCTTCTCCTTTGTGACCGGGTCAGACTTGGCGAGTCCGTATCGCGCCTTGCGCTCCTCGCCGAGACGGGAGAACTCATCGCCATCCTCACCACCATCCTCCGCCGCGCCCGCCGCCAGTAAAGGATTGATCTGGTTCGTTTCTCCTTTCCCCAATTTTCGTTCCCATGCCCAGCCCCGTTTCTTCTTTTCCGGTCGCGCTGCTCGCCGGTGGCCTCGCCACTCGGCTTCGGCCGGTCACCGAGAAGATCCCCAAGCTGCTCGTCGAGGTGGCCGGCGAGCCGTTCTTCTCCCACCAGCTTCGCCTCCTCCAGCGCTCCGGGCTCACCCACCTCGTGCTCTGCGTCGGCCATCTCGGCGAGCAGATCGTCGAGCGGTACGGCGACGGCTCCAAGTGGGGCGTGCGGATCGAGTACTCCTTCGACGGCCCGCGTCTCCTCGGCACCGGCGGAGCGCTCATCCGGGCGCTGCCCAAGCTCGGCGACGCCTTCTACGTGCTCTACGGCGACAGCTACCTGCCCATCGACTATGCGCCGGTCGGCGAGCATTTCCTCAAGTCCGGCAAGCAGGGGCTCATGACGGTGTACGAGAATCGCGGACGGTACGACACGAGCAATGTCTGGTACGAGGAAGGTGTCATCAGGGTCTACGACAAGCAGGCGCGCCGGCCGGAGATGCATCACATCGACTATGGTCTCGGACTGTTCCGCGCCTCGGCCTTTGACGGCTTCTCGCGCGAGGAACCGGTTGACCTGGCCGCGGTGCAGCAGGCCCTGGTCAGCCGCGGCGAGCTCGTCGGCTACGAGATCCGGGAGCGCTTCTACGAGATCGGCTCACCCGCCGGCCTCAAGGAGCTCGACTCGCTCCTCCGCCACTGAGTCCCGGCCCGCCTCACCCCATTTCTCCTCTCTTCTTTCCCCACTTCCACTTTCTCCTCTCCCGTTTCCTCTTTCTTCTTTGCCCGTTTCGCCTTTGCCTTCCCCCATGTCCTATTCCCGCCAGCACCTCGCGGAAACCGCCGAGATCGTCGCCCGGCTGAATCCCGACGACTCCGAAAAATGCGTCCGCGAACTCGTCGCGGTCCGGGCGCGGGGCGGACGCCTCTTCATCCTCGGCGTCGGCGGCAGCGCCGCCAACGCCTCGCACGCGGTAAATGATTTCCGGAAGATTGCCGGCCTCGAGGTATACGCGCCGACCGACAACGTGTCCGAGCTCACCGCCCGCACCAACGACGAGGGCTGGGCCAGCGTGTTCGCGGAATGGCTGCGCGGCTCCCGGCTCAGCGCCAAGGACGCCCTGCTCGTTTTTTCGGTGGGCGGCGGCAATCTCGAGAAGAACGTCTCCCCGAATCTCGTCGCCGCGATGCAGCTGGCGAAGCAGGTCGGCGCGCGCATCGTCGGCATCGTCGGCAAGGACGGCGGCTACACCGCGCAGGTCGCGGACGCCTGCGTGATCGTCCCGACGGTCAATCCCGCCAACGTCACGCCGCACAGCGAGGCGTTCCAGGCCGTGATCTGGCATCTCTGGGTCTCCCACCCCGATCTCAAGGTCAACCAGACCAAGTGGGAGAGTGTCGCCACCGGCAAGGCCTAGGCCCTGGCGGCGCGTCCGGCCCGCCCCACGCCCCTCGCCCATGTCGCGCCCCCTCCCCGAGCTGACCGCCCGCCACCTCGAGCGCGTCCGCGCCTTTTACGATTCCGCGTCCACCACGCCAGGCTGGGCCGCCCGCAGCTACCGCGCGCTGCTCGCGCACTATTTCAATCTCCTGATCCCCGCCGAGGCGAGCGTGCTCGAGATCGGCTGCGGCGCCGGCGACCTGCTGGCGCTTCTCCACGCCCGCCGCCGCACCGGCGTCGATCTCTCCGTCCGGCAGGTCGAGGCCGCCCGCCGGCGCCTGCCCGAGGCCACGTTCCACGTGCTGGCCGGCGAACAGCTCGAACTTCCCGAGCAGTACGACGTCATCATCCTGTCCGACACACTCAACCTCGCCGCCGACGTGCAGCAGCTCCTCGAGCAGCTGCAGCGCGTCTCGCACGAGGGCACCCGCCTGGTGGTGAATTTCCAAAATTCGCTCTGGCGCCCGTTCCTCACGCTCGCGCGGTGGCTCGGGCTCAAGTCCCGCCAGCCGGAGAACAGCTGGCTCGCGTCCTCCGACGTGCGCAACCTGATGCAGCTGGGCGGGTGGGACGTCGTCCGCCGCGAGGGCCGCCTGCTGATCCCGGTGCACGTGCCCGTGCTCGCCACGCTCGTCAATCGCTGGATCGCGCCGCTTGCCCAGTGGTTCTGCCTCACCGTGTTCATGATCGCGCGCCCGGCGCGCGCCGCCCGCCCGCCCCGCACCGTCTCGGTCATCATCCCCGCGCGCAACGAGGCCGGCAACATCGAGGCCGCCGTCCGGCGCACTCCCGAGCTCGGCGCCGGCACCGAGCTGATCTTCGTCGAGGGCCACTCGCGGGATCGCACGTGGGAGGAGATCCAGCGCGTCGAGCGCGAGTTCCCGCAGCGGCGCATCCGGATCCTGCAGCAGTCCGGCCGCGGCAAGGGAGACGCCGTGCGGACGGGATTCGCCGCCGCCACCGGCGACATCCTCATGATCCTCGACGCAGACCTCACGATGCCGCCCGAGGAGCTGCCGAAATTCTACGATGTGATCGCCAGCGGCCGGGCCGAGTTCGCGAACGGCGTCCGCCTGGTGTATCCCATGGACGAGAAGGCGATGCAGTTCCTCAATCTCTGCGCGAACAAGTCCTTTGGCCTGATCTTCACGTGGCTCCTCGGCCAGCCGGTGAAGGACACGCTCTGCGGCACCAAGGTGCTCTCCCGCGCGCACTACGAGGAGATCGCCCGCAACCGCTCGTACTTCGGGGACTTCGACCCGTTCGGCGACTTCGATCTCCTTTTCGGCGCCGCCAAGCTCAGCCTGAAGATTGCCGACGTTCCCATCCGGTACCGCGAGCGCACCTACGGCACGACCAATATCCAGCGCTGGCGCCACGGCTGGCTGCTGCTGCGCATGGTGTTCTTCGCCGCGCGCAAGGTGAAGTTCGTCTAGCCGCCCGCGCCGTGCCTCCCGCCCCGCCCCCATCCCTGCGCCCCGCGGTCTTCCTTGACCGCGACGGCACGCTCAACCGGCAGGTCATCCGGGACGGCCGGCCGTTCGCGCCCACGCGCGTGGAGGATTTCGTCCTGTTCGACGGCGTCGCCGAGGCGTGCCGCCAGTTGCACGCCGCCGGTTACGTGCTGGTGGTCGCGACCAACCAGCCCGATGTCGGCCGCGGCACGCTCGCGGAATCGGTGGTGACAGCCATGCACGCCCGCCTGCAGGCGCTGGTGCCGGAAATTGCCCGCGTCGAGGTCTGCTACGCGCCGGGCCAGGGCCGGCCCGATCCCGACGACCGCCGGCGCAAGCCTGAGCCCGGCATGCTGCTCGACGCCGCCCGGGACCTGCACCTGGACCTCGCGCGCTCCTGGATGGTCGGCGACCGCTGGCGCGACATCGACTGCGGACGCCGCGCCGGGGTGCGCACCGTCTTCATCGATTTCGGCTACGCCGAGGCCCTTCGCGCGCCGCCGGACGTCACGGTGCGAAGCTTTCCCGAGGCCGCCCGGAATATTCTTGCGCAGGGCATTCGCTAAAACCTCTATTCGGCATCTCATTTTCCCGCATGAAATCCCTCACCGACCTCAAGATCCAGATCTTCGCCGACGGCGCCGACAAGGCCGGCATTCTGGACCTCTATGCCAAGCCCTACATCAAGGGCCTGACCACCAATCCGAGCCTCATGAAGAAGGCGGGGATCAAGGATTATGAGGCGTTCGCGAAGGACATTCTCCAGACGGTCACCGCCAAGCCGATCTCGCTCGAGGTATTCTCCGACGAATTCCCGGAGATGCGCCGCCAGGCCGCCAAGATCAAGTCCTGGGGGCCCAACGTCTACGTCAAGATTCCGATCACCAACTCGAAGGGCGAGTCGTCGTTGCCGCTGATCAAGGATCTTGGCCAGGAGGGGGTGAAGCTCAATGTCACCGCCCTGTTCACGCTCAAGCAGGTCGCGGGCGTCGCCGCGGCGCTTAACCCCGCCGTGCCGTCGGTCGTGTCCGTGTTCGCCGGCCGCATCGCCGATTCCGGCGTCGACCCGATGCCGATCGTCCGCGCCTGCGTGCCGCTGCTTGAGTCGCAGCCCAAGGCCGAGCTGCTCTGGGCCAGCACGCGCGAGGTCCTCAACATCTTCCAGGCCCAGGAGGCCGGCTGCCAGATCATCACGGTCCCGCACGACATCATCGCCAAGGCGTCGAAGATGCTCGGCATGGACCTCGCGGCCATCTCGCTCGACACGGTCAAGACCTTCCTGAAGGACTCGACCGACGCCGGTTATAAGCTCTGACCCGCGCCGGGCACCCCGCCGGCCGGGGAAAATGGCTTCACACTCCCGGCGGTCTCGGTCACTCCTTGGGCTCGCGATGAGCTCCGCCGCGCCTTCCTCCCGCCCTGCCCCGTCCGACCCGGCCGCGCTCCAGCGCGCGCTCGACGACAAGACGCGGCTGATCCAGGAGATTCGCGAGGAGCTGATCCGGTCGCAGATCACCGTCCTCGAGCTGCAGGACACCGTGCTCCAGAAGGAGACGGACAAGGCCGACGCCGTCTCGATCCTCGGCCAGGCCGAGCACGCCCTTGAGGGCAAGATCAACTACATCGTCGAGCTCGACCGCGTCCTGAACGAGCAGCTGGCCGCCGTCCGCGCGGAACTGGCCGCGGCCCGGGCCGGCCTCGCCGACCGTGATCGCATCATCCAGGACCTCGTGCAGAAGCTCGACGCCGCGAACCGCGAACTCGGCGCGGCGCACACGATGGCGGGCAATTATCTCCGCGACCTCACCCACGCGCAGGAGGCGTTGCGCCAGGCGCAGCAGCAGCTCGCGGCGCGGAAGCCGGGCTCATGAGCGCCGCCGGCACCCGGGCCCCGCTGCACAGCCTGGAGACGATCCATCCGTTCCAGCCGACCCAGAATTATTTCCAGCTGATCGGCTGGGCCTTCCTACCGGGCTCGTCCACGCCGAACGAAGTGCGGGTTCGTTTTGGCGACCGCGTTTTCGCCCCGTCCGAGCGCCTCGCCCGCGCCGACGTCGCCGCCGCGTACCCGGGCGAGGCCGCCGCCGCGCGCAGCGGCTTCAAGTTCATCTGCTATCTGCCGTTTGGTTTCTACGAGGGCTGGCTCGAGCTCTCAACCGATGGCACCACCTGGCTCCCGGTCCGGCCGCTCGCCGTGCCGGTGAGTTCGCATCCGGTCCTCGGCGCCATCGAGAAGCCGCCCGCCGAGACCGTGATCACCAAGCCGGCGCGCATCGAGGGCTGGTGCTTTCACCCGGAGTTCACCGTCCGCGAGATCGTCCTCCAGTTCGGCAATGTCGAGGTGCCGTGCGAGTACGGCGTCGCGCGGCCCGACGTCGCGGCGCGGTTCCCCGGCCATCCCGCCGCGGCCCGCTCGGGCTTCATCACCGCGGAAAACCTGCCGCGCGGCGCCGGGCCGGTGAAGATCCGGGCCACCACCGAATGCGGCCGGATCTATTTCGTCACCTCGGCCCATCGGGTCGCGATTGAGCAGGGCTGGATTCCGAAGCCGCCGCCGCCCTCGCCGATCCGCGACCTCTCCACGCTCGCCTGGGCGCAGCCGACCCTCAGCGACGCCGAGGCCGGTCGCCGCCCGGTCGGAGCACGCAACATCCTCTTCGCCCTCTACGGCGACTTCTCCGCCAACAGCGCCCTGCACGTCGCCAGTCTCGCCAACGAACTGATTGCCGCCGGCTACGACTGCGTCGTCGCCGTGCCGTCCCACAAGGAGACGCTCGGCGCCCTGCCCCGCGCCCGCTTCATGGCGCTGCACTTCGACGAACTCCCGCACCTGCCGGCCTACTTCAAGGACGGCCGCGGCCCCTGTCTCGTCCACGCCTGGACCTCGCGCGAAAATGTCCGGAAGTTCTGCGGCCGCGTCGTGGACGCCTACGGTAGCGCGGTGTTCGTGCACCTCGAGGACAACGAGCAGGAGATCCTCGAGACCCGCGTGGGCCGGCCGTTCGCCGAGCTCGCCGCGCTCCCGGATGAGGCGCTCGATCCGCTCGTGCCGGAGGTCTTGTCCCACCCGCGCCGGGCCGCCGCGTTCCTCCGCTCGGCCCGCGGCATCACCGTCATCGTCGAACGGCTGAAGGAGCACCTGCCGGCCGGCGTGCCCAGCTCCGTCATCTGGCCCGCCGCCGACGCCAGCTACTTCACGCCGCGGCCCCGCGACGACCGCCTCCGCGCCGCGCTCGGGTTCGGCCCGCGGAACATCGTGCTTTTCTACCACGGCAACGTCCACACCTCGAACGCCGCCGAGGTGCGCAGCCTTTACGAGGCCGTCGTGACGCTCAACCAGCGTGGGCTGCCGACGCAGCTCATCCGGACCGGCCGGGATTACCCGGACTTTCTCCCCGAGGGAAATGCCTGGATCCGCCCCTACCTCATCCACCTGGGTCACATCGGCCGCGCGAAACACCTGCCGGCCCTGATGGCGCTGGCCGATTATTTCGTCCAGCCGGGCCTGCCCGACGCATTCAACAACTACCGTTTCCCGTCAAAACTGCCGGAGTTTTTCGCCATCGGCCGCCCCGTGATCCTGCCGCGGACCAACCTCGGCGGCCTGGTGCGCGACGGCGAGCACGCCTGCGTGCTGCCGCGGGCCGACGCGCCGGCGATCGCCGACGCCGTGGCGGCCCTCCATGCCGACCCGGCCCGGGTCGAGCGCCTGTCGCGCGGGGCGCTGGCCTTTGCCGCCGAGCACTTCTCTTGGCCGCGGAGCGCGCGCCAGCTGGCGGAGTTCTACCGTTCCTTGACCCCGCTGGCGGCGGTCCCATCGTCTTGAACCTCGCCCGATGGAAGCCGCTCCCCTGACCCACCGCATCCTGCTGACCGGCGGCCGCAGCCGCCTCGCCGCGGTGGTCTATCACCACCTGACCAGCCGGGGCGCGCGGGTCATCAGTCTCTCGCGCTCCGAGGGCGAGCACCATCTCGGGCTGGAGAATCTGTTCGTCAACAACCTCGCCGACGAGGCCGACACCATCCTCCACCTCGCGTGGAGCACGGTGCCGCTGAGCTCCGAGCGCCACGTCGGGCTGGAATGGGAGCACGACCTGCCCCTCCTGAGCAAGGTGCTGAAGACGGTGAGCTCCTCCCCGAACCGCGAGCGCCTGCATTTCGTGTTCTTCTCGTCGGGCGGCACGGTCTATGGCAACGCCCGCGGCGGCCGCCCGAGCCAGGAGAGCGACCCGTGCGCGCCGATCGGCTGGTACGGTCACGCCAAGCTGGCCGCCGAGCGGCTGATCGAGGAGTACGGCCAGCGCCACCGGCTCGCGTACACGATTCTCCGCATCTCGAATCCCTACGGCTTTCCGGTGCCGACGCACAAGCCGCAGGGCATCGTCCCTTTCCTCCTCAACAGCGCCCGCACCGGCGCCCCGTTTTCCGTCTGGGGCGACGGCACCGCGCGGAAGGATTTCCTGTATCATTCCGATTTCACGGCCGCCCTCGAGCAGGTGGTCCGCCACCGTCCGAGCGGGATCTTCAATGTCAGCTGCGGCGAGTCGCACACCGTCAATGAGGTGATCGCCACGGTCGAGGCCACGGTCGGGCGGAAAATCCGCATCCAGCACGTCCCGGCCAATGCCTGGGACGTGCACGACAGCCTGCTCGACAACGCCAAGTTGCGCGCCGCCGTCGATTGGCGGCCCACCGTCGGCCTGGCCGAGGGCATCCGGCGCGCGGCGGAAGAGACCCGGTAACCGCCGGTGCCGCGACGCCCGATTCCCGTGAACAACCCGACCGCTCCCTCCCCGCGCTCCCAAACCCGATTGCTGGTCGGCGTGTTCCTGGCCGCGCTCGCCGTGCACCTGGGGCTCGGTTCCATTGGCCTGCATCACACGCTGCTGGGCGAGCACGGCTTCCGGCCGGTGCAGACCGCGATCTCGGCCGACTACTACCTCCGCGACGGAATTTCGCTGCACTACCGCACGCCGGTCATGGGACCGCCCTACGAGATGCCGCTCGAGTTTCCGCTCTATCAGGCCGTGGTCGCCTGGACGGTGAAGACCACCGGCCTCGGGCTCGACTTTACGGGCCGCATCGTGAGCTGGATCTTCTTTTTTGCCGGGCTGCCGGCGGCGTACCTCCTGCTCGGGCGCTTCCCGCTGCGGCGGGCGCAGCGCCTGCTGGTGCTCTCCCTGCTGCTCCTGAGCCCGCTCTATCTGTTTTTCTCGCGGCATTTCCTGATGGAGTCGACCGTGCTGGCGTTCAGCCTCTGGTTTCTCGTTGCCTTTGAGCGGTTCCTGACGCGGCCGCACTGGAGCTCTTTCGTCGCGGCGGCCGTCTGCGGCGCGCTGGCCGGGATGGTCAAGGTCACGTCGTTCGCGGTGTTCCTGATCGCCGCGCTGCTGCTCCTGGTGGCCGCGCTGCGGTCAGCGCAGCGGCCCGCCGCCTGGCGGCTCTGGTGGCGCGCCGGCCTCGGGGTCGCGATCCCGTTCGCGGCGTCCGTCTGGTGGGTGTTTTTCACCTGGGCCATCCGGCACCGCAATCCCGAGGCGGTCTTCCTCGACGTCCATTTCGGCTTCTGGAGCTTTGGCGACCTTGCCCAGCGTCTCTCCGGCCGGTTCTGGCTGAAAACCTACCAGGTCTGGACCGGCTCGATCGTCAGCGAAGCCGGACTCGCCCTGCTGTTGCTCTATTTCTGCTGGCTCCGCGGCCGCCTGCGCTGGCTGATCACGGGCTGTCTCGCGGCCTTCCTCTCCGGCCAGCTCATCTTTTCCAATCTCTACTTTGTCCACGACTACTATTTCTACGCCAGCGGCGTGTTCCTGGTCGCGGCGGTGGGTCTGGCGCTCGTGGAGATCCTGGAGCAGCCCGCGATCGCCGGGCGCTCCGCGGCTGCGCTGGTTGTCGGCCTTGCGGTCATTCAGGTCGGGACCTACGCCCGCACCTATTATGCCGAGCAGAGCACCAACGTGGCTCCGCCCCCGGTGTGCAGGCTGCTCGACGGGATCACCGGCCCCGAGGACCTGGTCGTCATCCTCGGCCACGACTGGGACGCCTTCATCCCGTACTACGCGCACCGGCCGGCCCTGATGCTCCGCGCCGGCCGCGAGCGCGACCCGGCCGACCTGCGCCGCAGCATGGAGCGGCTCAATCCCACCCAAGTGGGCGCCGTCGTGATCAACGGCGCGCTCTGGCACGACGAGGCGTTTGTCGACCAGACCATGGCAGCCCTCAAGCTTGGGCACCGGCCCCTGTTTTCCAACCACCTCGATCTCGGCATCTGGGTGCCGGTGGCCCGCCAGGCGCGGCTCCGCGACGAATTCGAGCCGGAGAAATATCCGCCGTTCGAGCTCTCGCAGGAGGAGTTCCCGGCCAGCGGCCCGCACACGCTGCTGGCCCGCACCCTGGCACGCCACCCGGCCTTCACGCACTTCTCGCCGCGCCCGATTCGTGCCACCGCCCTCGCCGACTTTGGCACCTCACCGGTCGAAGGCCGCGACATGGTGAATGCCCCCGCTCCAACCGAGATTGTGCTCCCGGCCCAGCCCGGCGCGAGGCGGATCACGGGCACGTTCGGCATCCTCGACGCCGCCTACCGCGAGCATGACTACACGGACGGCGTGGAATTCGTGATCGCCGAGCGGCGTCCGGACGGCTCGGAGCGCGACCTGTTCCGCCGGCTGCTGAATCCACGCTGGGTGTTCGCCGACCGGGGGCCGCTGCCGCTCGACGTCGCCCTGCCGCCCGACGTCAGGGGCGAGATTGTCCTGCGCACGCTCCCCGGCCCGGCCAACAACGCCAGCTACGACTGGGCCTACTGGGGCTACGTCACGATGCGTTGACCAGCCGCGATTTCCGGCGACCGGCCGCCAAGCGGCAAACGCGGGCTTGAGAGCCGGTGGGGGGATGGTAACCGTTCGTTGGATTGTCTTCCAGTGCGACCATGACCCGGCGTTCCACCGAACACCTTGTTTGCCTCGGACTGTTCGCCGTCTGCGTCCTCCTCAATCTGTCGATGTCGGCCGTCGGTCTGCGGCACTCGCTGCAGGAGATCCACGGCTTCCGCCAGATCCAGACCGCGCTCACCACCCAGCGCCTTGAGGCGGAGGGATTCCAGCTCGCCTACCCCACGCCGCTGTTCGGCCCGCCCTGGTCGGCGCCGATGGAGTTTCCCCTTTACCAGGTGTGCGTCGCCACCCTCGCCAAGGCGACCGGCTGGCCGCTCGAACCGGTCGGACGGGTCGTCTCGCTGGCGTTCCTCTACGCGGCGCTGCCGGCGGTGCTGGGCCTCGCGGAACTGCTGGGACTCTCGCCGGCGCGGCGCTGGCTGGCGGGCGGCCTGGTGCTCCTGTCCCCGGTCTACCTCTATTACTCGCGTTCCTTCATGATCGAATCCACGGCGCTGTGTGCGGCGCTGTGGTTCCTGTACGCCTACGTCCGCGGCCTTGCGCCCCGCGCCTACGGTTGGCTGGCGGCTGCAGCGGTGTTCTGCGCGGTCGGCGCGCTCGCGAAGGTGACCACCCTCATGGTGTTCCTCGCGGCGGGCGCAATCTACACCCTCGCCCGCCTCACCGCCGACCTTCGCTCCGGCCAGCGGGTGGGCGAGGTCCTGGCCACGGGCCTGCGGGGCCTGGCCGCCACCATCCCGGGCGTGGCCGTCGGATATGCCTGGGTGCGGTATTCGGACGCGATCAAGGTTTCGAACCCGCTCTCGGCCTTCCTCGCCTCCGGCCCAATGCAGGAGTTCAATTTCGGAAGCCTGGCCCAACGTTTCTCCGGCGACTTCTGGGTCCGGATCATGCAGCGCACCACCGAATCAGTAACACCGTCGTTCGCGATCGCGCTGGTCCTGGTCTTCGCTTTACTGCTCGGCGGGGTTCGCCGGCGGGCCCTTCTGCTCGTCGCGGGCTTCCTCGCCGGCCCGCTGATCTTCGCGAACCTCTACTTCGTCCACGACTACTACTTTTATGCCTGTGGCGTTTTCCTCCTCGGCGCCGTCGCGCTCGCGTGGAACCAGTTGCTCGACCTCCCGGGATATTCCAGCGCGGCCAAGTGGTCCGTCGTGATTGCGACCCTGATCCTGCAATTCGGCACCTACGCCGCCGCCTATTTTCCCTCGCAGTATCGCTCAAACCGCTCGCGCCCGCCGGAACTGGCGACCGCGCTGGCGGCCGCCACCGAGCCCAACGATGTCATCCTCGTTTTCGGTGAGGACTGGAGCTCGGAGATCGCCTATTACTCCCGCCGCCGGACCGTGATGGTGGTCGACGCGCTCATCGCCAACACCGACGCGCTGGAGCAGGTGCTGCGGCGCATGCCGCCCGACCAGGTCACCGCCATCGTGGTAACCGGCCGGATGCGGGGCTACCCGGGCTTCTTCAAGCCGCTGATCGATCGCCTCCGCCTGCAGCCGACCGCGGCCCTGGTCAGCCCCGAGACCGTCGTGTATCTCGCGGAGCGGCGCATCACGGCGCTGCGGAGCCGGCTCAAGGAACTTCCCCTGGAGGCGTTTCACTTCGCCCTCAGCGAGGAATCGGTCGCCGGGATTCCGCGCATCCGCTATGTCGTCAGCCAGCTGCCAGATCGGCGCACCACCGACATGATGACCCCGCGCCCAGTGAGCATCCTGCATCCCTTCACGCCGGGAGCGTACGAGCTTGACGGCAAGAACGTCTTCTCGGCCCATGCCCCGACCGACCTGCTGTTCGAGATCCCGCGCGGCGCCCGGACCATTGATGCCGAGTACGGGATATTCCCGACCGCCTACACCGGCGGAAATGCCACCGAAGGGGTCGAGTTCCGGATCGAGCTGTTCTCGCCGGATGGAGCGCACCAGACCCTGTACAGCGCCTACCTGAGCCCAAGCAAGGTCCCGGCCGACCGCGGCAACAAGACCCTTCACGTGACGCTGCCCGAGAAGGCCGCCGGGCACCTGACGTTCCGCACGTTGCCCGGGCCGACCAACAGCATCGCCTGCGCTTGGGCCTACTGGGGAAGGATCGCAATCCAATGAAGGATCCCATGGTCCTCGAGCGGAGGCTGTGCGTCGCCGCCTTCGTCGTCTGCGCTGCGCTCAGCGTCTGGTTCTCCGGCCACGGCTGGCGGAACAACATCCTCGAGGGCCATGAGTTTCGTCAGGCCCAGACGGCGATGAGCGTCGAGTACCTGCTGCGCGACGGCTGGTCGCTCGCCTATCCGCTCCCGCTGTTCGGGCCGCCGTGGTCGGCGCCGATGGAATTTCCCATCTTTGAGGTCTGTGCCGCGGCGTTCGCGCGCTGCTCGGGATTAGCGGTCGAGCCCTCGTCGCGGCTCGTTTCGCTGGCGTTCTTCTACCTGGCCCTGCCCGCCCTCTTCCTGCTCCTGCGCAACGTGCCGCAGCCGCCGCACCGCCGCTGGCTGTGGCTGGCGGGCATCCTCGTTTCGCCGCTCTACCTGTTCTACTCGCGAACCGTGATGATCGAGTCCACGGCGCTGTGCCTCAGCGCGTGGTTCCTGCTCGCCTATGTCCGGGCACTCGACCGCGGGCACGGCGGCTGGCTCGCGGCTGCCATCGGGTTTGGCACAGCCGCCGGCCTCGCCAAGGTCACCACCTACATGGTGATCCTGGTCGTCGCCGCCACGTACACGATGTGGCGCCTCGCCGGGGCCTGGCGCCAGCCCGCCGGCCGCTGGACCTCCCTCGGACGCCTGGCGTGGCGGGGTCTCGCCGCCACCATCCCGTCCGTCGTAATCGGCACGGCCTGGGTCCGGTACAGCGACGCCATCAAGCTCTCCAACCCTTTGTCCGAGTTCCTCGCGTCCGGCCCATTGCAGGAATTCACGTTCGGCACGGTGGCGCAGCGCACCTCGCCCGGCTTCTGGTGGCGCATCGTGGGTATCGCCGGCGAGTCGGTCATGCCTCCGGTCCTCGTCGCCGCCGCCTTCGCCTCCGGGATCATGTGCGGCCGCACCTACCGCAAGGCCGCCCTCCTGCTGCTCGCCGGTTTTTTCGCCGGCCCGATGCTGTTCGCGAACCTCTACTTCGTCCATGATTACTACTTCTACGCCACCGGCCTTTTCCTCGTCGGGCTGCTGGCGCTGGGCTGGTCCCGCCTCCTCGACCTGCGCGTCCTGCCAGCGGCGGTGTCGTGGCTGGTGATCGCGGCCTGCCTCGGCTGGGAAGTGCATGCATTCACGCACAGCTATAACCTGATCCAGGCCCCGACCCGGCCCGAGCCGCCCGAGTTGGCCCGGGTGCTGGCCGCCACCACCGCGCCGGACGACGTGGTCCTGATCTACGGCCTCGAGTGGAACCCCGTCGTGCCCTATTTCTCCGGACGCCGCGTGATCATGGTGGCCAACCGCTACCTGCAGGATCACGAACGCCGGAATGCCGTGATCGGCCGGCTGCCGCCGGGCCGCATCACCGCGCTGGTCGCCTACGGCGACGCCCGCCAGTCCGAGGAGTTTTTCCGGCTGCTGGCCAAGTCGCTCAATCTCGGCGAGCGTCCCGTGCTCGTTTCGGCGACGGCGGACATTTACCTCTCGGATCGGCTCGCCCGCGGGGCCCTGCCCGCCCTCGCGATGGTGAAGGCCCGCGAATTCGCCCTGGCCGCGCCCAGCGCGGAGGTGCCCGGGCTCACGCGGCGGCGCCTGCCCTTGGCCGAGGTTCCGGATCCGAGCGTGTTTGACATGATGCACCCCCGACCCGCCGAGGTGATCGTGCCCTTCGGTCTCTCGGTCAGCCTCATGGAAGGCCGGCGGGTGTTCAA
Organism: Verrucomicrobiota bacterium; assembly: GCA_018239675.1. Taxonomy (GTDB): domain Bacteria; phylum Verrucomicrobiota; class Verrucomicrobiia; order Opitutales; family Opitutaceae; genus Opi-474. The sequence continues at coordinate 36,447 of JAFEGX010000028.1, read as the reverse complement.
CGCCCACTCGCCGACCGACGTGATCTTCGACCTGCCGGCCGGGGCGCGCCAGCTGGACGCGGATTTTGGCGTGCTGCCGGACGCCTACGAAAAAAATCCGGGGCCCAGCGGCATCCGCTTCCTCGTCGAGCTGGTGGATTCATCCGGTCACCGTACGACCCTGTTTGAGAAGTATCTAGATCCTCGCGACGAACCGGCGGACCGGGGATTCCATCACTTGAAGGTGCCCCTGCCCGGTGGTTCAATCGCCCGCCTGGTGCTGCGCACGACGCCGGGACCCAAGGGTAACATCAGCTATACGTGGGGGTTCTGGAGCGCGGTGGATCTGCGGTAGCCGGCGTGTCAAAACCGGCTTTACCCCATCCGGGCAACCGGTTCTGCTACACAATTTCATCCGCTAGATGTCCGAGCACAACGCCTTCCATTCGTTCATCGACCAGCCGACCTCGTGGCGGGTGACCGCGCCTTCCATCGATATCCGCGGCTGGGTCTACGCGAAGAACGGCGAGGAGCTGACCGACGTCCGCGCCAAACTCGACGGCGTCATCACCTACGGCATCATGGGCCTGGACCGGCCCGACCTCGAGGACTTCTTCAAGGGTGGCCTCGTGGCGCGCCGCTCCGGCTTCCGGGTGACCGTGCGGCCGTGGCTCGGAGCCCGTCTGCTGACCCTGGAAGCCCTGCGCCCGGGGAATGTCTGGACCGAGTTCCTGCGGACCGAGATCGAGACCTCCGGCACCGAAATGCCGGCGCGCCGCCCCCGCCCGGTCCTCCGCACCGAGCTGATCGGCGAGAGCCTGTATTACCTCTACCGGCATTTCCATTTCGAGCCGCACGCGGTGATGATGCGCGAGGCCCGGCGGGTCCTGGGGGAGATCACGGTTCAGACCACCGAGATGCGGCCGGAAAACGATCTCGTCGGCTTCCTCGACCTGCCGCAGGACTGGGTCAACGCCCACTATGAAAAATTCCGCGTGAGCGGGTGGGCGTTCTCGATGAGCCGCAAGGTCTCACGGCTCGTCGCCACCGTCGGCGCCGTGAACGAGAATCGCCTCATCTGGGGCAAGGAGCGCGAGGACGTGCTGCGCCACAATCCCGACTACCCGCAGGCGCTGCACTCGGCGTTTTACGGCTTGGTCGACGTCCGCCCCACCAATTTCAGCCCCGCCTGCCTCAAGATATTTGTCGAGTACCCCGACGGTCCGCGCCAGCTCCTGCGCTCCAAGCGGCTTTTCCTGAACAAGATTGACGAGAATTCCGGCCCCATCGCCGTTTTTTCGGAGACCAAGTTCGCCCGCTGCGTCTGGGGCTTCCTGCGCGGGATCCTCGCCGGCGGCATCAGGGTCGAAAGCTGGCCCGAGTTCTGGCGCGAGGTCCGGCTGACGCGGCAGAAACTGGCCGAGAAGATGATTCGCGGCACGCAGCCCGCCGCGCCGCCGACGCCGTGGCAGGAACAGGATCCCTACACCCTCTGGCGCGGCCACAACCGCCTCACCCCCCGCCTGGTCGCATACCTGACCAAGGAGGCCACCCGCCTGGCCCAGGGCGGCCCCAGGATCAGCATTGTCGTCCCCGCCTACAATACGCCCGCCGCGTACCTCACCGAGCTCATCGATTCCGTCCGCGCCCAGATCTATCCCAACTGGGAGCTCTGCGTCGCGGACGACGCGTCGCCCCAGGGCCACGTGAGGAAGCTGCTGGCCGAGGCCGCCCGGCAGGATGCGCGGATCAAGTACGTCGTGCGCCCGGTCAACGGGCACATCTCGGCGGCCACCAACTCGGCCCTCGAGCTCGCGACCGGGGAGTTCATCGCCTTCGTGGATCATGACGATGTGCTCCCCGCCGACGCCCTGTTTCACGTCGCCGAGGCCATCGCCGCGCGTCCCGAGGCCGAGATGGTCTACACCGACGAGGACAAGATCGACGAGGCGGGCCGCCACTACGACCCGCAGTTCAAGGGGGACTGGAGCCCCGAGATGGCGCTCACCCACAATTACACGCACCACCTCACGGTCATCCGCACGGCCATCGTCAAGACCGCCGGCCGCCTGCGGCTGGGCTACGAGGGCGCGCAGGATATCGACCTCATCCTCCGCTGCGTCGAGCTGATGCGTGACGACCGCATCGTCCACGTGCCGCACATCGGCTACCACTGGCGCGCCCACGCCCAGAGCACGGCCAGCAAGGGCGACCAGAAGGGCTACCTGTTCGACGCCGCCCGCCGCGCGATCAACGACAGCGCCCAGCGCCGCGGGCTCCGCGCCACCGCCTTCCTGCCGCCGCTGATGAAGGAGCACGCGCTCTGCCTCCACCAGCTGCAGTGGGACCCCGCCCTGCTCGCCGAGCATCCCGTCACGATCGTCATCCCCACCAAGAACCGGCACGAGCTCCTGGCCAAGTGCGTGGCGTCGCTCGACCGGACGGTGAACTGGGCCCACGTCCGCCTCATCATCGTCGACGACGGCTCCACCGAGCCATTGGCGCTCGAGCTGCTCGCCCGGCTCGAGGAGCGCCCCGACGGCCGGTGCCGCGTCCTGCGCACGGGCAACACCTCCGCGCCGTTCAACTACTCCCGGCTGGTCAACCTCGGCACCGCCGCCGCCGAGACCCCGCTCGTCCTCCACCTCAACAACGACATCGAGGCCGTCGCGCCCGGCTGGCTCGAGGACCTCGTCGGCTGGACCACCATCCGCGGGGTCGGCGTCGTCGGGGCGCGCCTCATCCACCCCGACGAGACCCTCAATCACGCCGGCATCTGGGTCGGGCCGCAGGGCGGCCTGGCGCACGCGGTGTTCTTCGGCCAGCCGAAGGACGACTTCGGCTATCTCTTCCTCCCGCACGCCGCCCGCAATGTCTCGGCGGTGACCGGCGCGTGCCTGCTCACCCGCACCGACCTCTACCGCCAGCTCGGCGGCTTCGACGAGCGCGACTTCCAGGTCGCCTACAACGACGTCGACTACTGCCTCCGCGCCGCCCGCGCCGGCTTCCGCACCGTCTACACCCCGCAGGCCACGCTCATCCACCTCGGCAGCGCGTCCCGCGGCAACGCCTACACCGAGACGGAGCACCTGGCGTTCGTGCAGCGCTACCCGAATTTCCGCGATCCCTTCATCAGCGAGGTCGTCGACTACGGCGCCTCGAGCTTCAAGCTCAACGTCAACGACCACCGCTACGCCCGCCGCCCGCTCCGGCTCGGCGTCGCCGTCGTCACCCACAACCTCAATCTCGAGGGCGCCCCGCTGTTCATCTTCGAGTACGCCCGCTACCTTGCCGAGCAGGCCGGCTGGAAGGTCCGGGTCTTCTCGCCGGTCGAGGGTCCGCTGCGGAAGAAATTCGAGGACGCCGGCCTCGCCGTCGAGGTCCTCGACGCCGACGCATTCCTCAAGGCCGAGAGCGCCGCCGAGTTCCATGCGAACCTCAAGCGCTTCGCCGCGGGCCTGCGCTGGGACGACATCGACCTCATCGTGGGCAACACGATGGTGGCCTACTGGACGGTCTTTCTCGGGCAGGCGCTCGGCAAGCCCGCCGCGCTCTACATCCACGAGAGCAACACGCCGCGGAAGTTCTTCACGGAGCACGCCCTCGCCGCGCCGGAGGTGGTCCCGCTCACCGAGCAGGCCCTCTCGCAGGCCAGCCGCGTGATCTTCACCGCGCGCGCCACCCGGCAGATCCTCGAGCCGCTCAACACCCGCGACAATTTCCGCACCCTCGCCAGCTGGGTCGACATCGAGCGGATCGAGCGTTTCGCCGCCGCGCACGACAAGCGCCAGCTCCGGCTCAAGTACGGCCTCGATCCCGACGCCACGCTCGTGGTCAACATCGGCTCCGTCTGCCAGCGCAAGGGCCAGCATGTCTACATCCGCGCGATCGACCAGCTGATGAAGCAGCACGGCCCCTCGTTCGATGGCCGGGGCAAGATCGAGTTCCTGATGGTCGGCGCCCGCGAGGGGCTCTACCTCGAGTCGATCGAGCAGGACATCGAGCTCATGGGGCTCCGGAACACGCGGCTGTTCCCCGAGACGCTCGACATCTACGACTGGTACCGCCTGGCCGACATCTTTGTCTGCACGAGCTTCGAGGAGTCGTTCCCCCGCGTGCTGCTCGAGTCCGCCTCGTTCCGGATCCCGATCATCAGCACCAACGTCAACGGCATCCCCGAGATGCTCGTGAACCACGACGAGGCCTTCCTCATTCCGGCCGGGGACTACCACAAGCTCTGCGCCGCGCTGAAGGCGTGCCTCGACAAGTACTTCGCCCGCGACGACAAGATGGTCTCCATGGCCTTCGCCCGCATGTCGCGGTTCTACGACGCCCGCGTCTCCCTGCCGACCCACGTCGCCATGGCCCGCGAGGCCTACTTCGGCTGACGCCGCCGTCGCCATGCGCCCCCGGCGGCCAGTTCCCGCGGACGGGTTGACCTCCGGCTCCGGCGGTCCCGCCTGAAGCACCGCCTGCCGCCCATGGCCCGCCGTCTTCCCGTCTGGCTCGGCGCCGTCCTCCTGATCGCCGCGTCGCTCGCGCTCCGCTGGCCCTCCTTCCCGCGCGAGGTCTGGAATCTCGACGAGGCCAACACCACGGTCTTTGCCGAGCACCTCCTGCACGGGGACGTGATGTACCGCGACGTGGTCGACACGCGCAGTCCCCTGATGGCCTACGTGCTGGCCGCCGGGCTGCGGGTGGCCGGCGACTGGAACAATCGCGGCCTGCACGCGGGCCTCGCCGTCATGCTCGGCCTCGCCGCCCTGCTGCTCTGGCGCCTGGTCCGGCGGCTGGACGGCAGCGGCGCCGGCGGCTGGTCCGCCGCGGTTTTCGTCGCGGGCAGCGTGCTCATGTTCGATCCGGTCGACGCGTTCACGACGCACACGGAATGGTTCGTGGTCTTTTTCTCCGCGCTGGGCTTCTGGCTGCTCGCGCACGCCTGGCGCCGCGTCGACGCCGCCCTCGCCACGCTCGCGGGCTTTGCCTTCGGCCTGTCATACCTGTCGAAGCAGCCGGGCCTGCTCGACGGACTGGTCGCGATCGTCTGGCTCGGGCTTTTCCTGATCTTCGACCCCGCCGGCCGGCGCTCGCAGGCCCGGCTGCTCGCCGGGGTCGCGGCGGGTCTTCTCGCGGTCGCGCTCGCGGCGCCGCTCTATTTCTGGGCGCGGGGCGCCCTGCGCGAATACCAGTTCTACGTCTGGACGTTCAGCACGAGGTACTATCTGCCCGAAATCCCCGCCGGCGAGCAGTGGCGGGCCCTGGCCGCCGCGCCAGAGCTGGCCGCCCGGCACCTCCCGCTCTTCGCGGTCGCCGCCGCGTTCGGGGTGACCCTGTGCCTGCGCGGCCTGACCCGCGCCGTGCGCCTGCGCCTGGCCGGCCAGGAGGTGCCGCTCCTCGCCCTCGGCTGGACCGCGTCGGGCGTCATTGCCAGCGCGCTCGGCGGCCGGGCCTTTGACCACTACTGCATCCAGGCCCTCCCGGGCATCAGCCTGCTGGCCGGCTGGGCCCTCGACCTGGCATGGCAGCGCGGGCGCACCGCCGTCGCCTGGCGGGCGCTCGCCGTGCTGCCCTTCGCGGTCGCCACCCTGCAGGCGGTGCAACGGCTGCGGACGCTCGACCTGGATCCCGGACCTGGCCCAATCATCGGCGCCACCGTGCGCGAGTGGACCAAACCCGACGAACGGATCTTCGTCTGGGGCTTCTATCCCGAGGCGAACTACTACTCGCGCCGCCTGAGCGCCAGCCGCCACGTCTTCTCGAACCACCTCACCGGCCTGATCCCGTGGACCAACGTGGATCCCGACCGGGACACGTCCTACGCGGTCCTGCCGAATGCCTGGACCGAGCTGTGGACCGACTTCGACCGGCACCCGCCCGCGGCGATCGTGGACACGGGCACCCGCCGCTTTTACGGCAAGTATCCGCTGTCGCGCCAGACTCGGCTGTGGCGCTACGTGCTCGACCGCTACACCGAGGTCGAGGGCGACCGCCTGGCGCCCGTGGGGTTTCGTCTGTTCCGCCGGCGCTCGGCCCCCCTGCCCGCCACCGCCGGCCTGGCCGAGGATCCGGCGCTCGTGATCCGCTCCGCCATTCCCGGCGACGCGCCTACCGACCGGTACGTGGCCATCCTCCCCGCCGGCACGGTTGCCGCCGAATTCCGGGTCAACGGCCGCGGTGAAGGCGCCGTCGCCCTGCCGCCGGGCCGCGCCCATCAGCTGTCGTTTTATTACCGTCCCCAGCTCCATGGCCTGCAACCGGCCGTCGCCGTGTGCGCCCGGCGGGCCGACGGCACCCTCGTGACCGGTCCCGCCCGGGTCCTGCCGCCGCCGCCGCCCGTCCCCACCATCCGCGCCGGCGATTTTTCGCTGCCCGCGGTGGAAAGCGAGTGCCTGACCGGTCCGCCCGTCTGGCTGCCCGCCGACCAGGTATTCTCGGCCCACGCCCCCGCCCACCTGGTGTTCGAGCGGCCGGCCGCCCTGCTCGCCGTCAGCATCGAGTTTGGATTGTTCGACGGCGCCTTCGCACCCGAACGCCATCCCCCGACCAACGGGGTCGAGCTCCAGGTCAGCTTCACGCCCGAGCACGGGCCGCGGCGGCGTCTTGCCACGCGGGCCATCTACCCCGCGGCCGTGGCCGCCGACCGCGGCCGCCAGCGCGTCGAGGTGGACCTGCCGCCACGTCAGGCCGGGCGGCTAGAGATCGCCATCACGCCCGGCCGCGACAACGACGCCAGCAGCGACTGGTCATATTTCGGCAAACTGGAGGGGAAGGCGCTGCCCGTGACCATGGTGGTGGGCAACGACGTGCGGCTGCCAGACGGGTTCGAGGCGCCCTACGGGATCGCCGCGGTTGACGAGGATGGACAACGGCTGGCCCTCGCGCCGGCGCCGACCATGATCGAATTTCAACTGCCGGAAGGCGTGCAGACGGTGAGCGGGGACTTCATGATGCTCCGGAGCAGCTGGACCCAGCCCCAGGGGCACTCCGCGGGCGTCGATTTTGTCGCCGAGCTGGTTGACCCCGCGGGCCGCGCGACCGAAATCTGGCGGCAGCGACTCGATCCGGCCCGCCAGCCAGGCGACCGCGGGCTGCACCATTTCCGGCTCAATCTCGGGCTCAAGGCGCCCGCCCGGCTCCGGCTCAGGTCGGCGGCGGCCCACCCCCCGGACAATTCCTATGGCGACGCGGGCTGGGGCCGCCTCGTCGCGCAGCCCGCGTCGTAGCCGGCTCCGGATCGCCGCTTCTGCTTGCGACCCCCTTCCGCAGCCCTTTGCTGGGGGATCACCGGATGAGCGCCCACATCAACGAGAACGAAGCCTATCTCTTCAGCGTCGAGCAGCCGGTGGACTGGACCCTGAAGCCCGAGCAGTTCTGGATCACGGGTTGGTTCGTCTCGAAGAACGGCATCCGGTACAACGACGTCCGGGCGTTCATTGACGACGTGCCCATCATGGGCCTCTTCGGCCTGCCGCGGCCCGACATCGAGGCCGCCTACGCCCACTGGACCCAGAGCGCGCACGCCGGCTTCTCGTTCCGGCTCGACCCGTGGCCGGGCGCCAGGCTCATCCGCCTCGAGATCCTCAACGAGCACAACCACTGGGCGGAGTTCTGGCGCGTGCCGATCCGCGTGAAGGGCGCGGGGCCGTGCCGGCGCCTGCACGCCACGCTCCAGCCCGAGCTGGTGAAGCCCATGCTGCTCGAGCTGCTGAAGCTCACCCGCCTCGACGCCCCCGGGATCCGCGAGGACCACACCCTGAAGCTCGTGCGCGAGCGCTCCGTCATCCCGCTGGAGACCCTACCGGTGCCGCCGCTGCACGGGGTGTTCGAGGGCCCGCACCTCATCGGCCACACGCAGTACGACAAGCTGCACATCGGCGGCTGGATCTTTCACGCCGAGCAACCGATCCGGCAGCTGATCGCCACCACCGACAACCGCACGCAGAACAATCTCATCCACGGGATCGAGCGGGCCGACGTCGCGGAGCTGTTCCCCGGCAACCCGCGCGCCCGGACCCCGCTCTTCCGCGGGAACGTGGACCTGCCCGCCGGTCTCGCCGAGCCCGTGTGCCTGCGCATCTTCGCCGTCCTCGAGGACGGCCGGAAGGAACTCGCGTTCACCAAGCGCCTGTACGCGTGGACGTCGCTTGCGAAGGAGCGGCCGCTGCCGCCCTACTCATTCGCGAACTACCGTGACATCGTCCGCACCGTCCTCCTCGCCTGCCGCCGCCTCCGGGTGCGCACCGGCGGCCTCTCGTTCTGGCGGACGGTCGCCACGGTCCACCGGCTCTACCGCACCGAGTCGCCCGAGCCGCAGCCGTGGTTCGCCTGGCAGCTCGTCCCGCCCTACGCGAGCTGGCTCGCCCACAATGCGCTCGCGCCCCGCCTGAGGGAGGCGCTCGTCCAGTCCGCCGCCCAGCTGGCGGCCGCCGCGGGTCCAAGCTTCGCCCTGGTGGTGGACACGCGCCTGGCCGACCCGGGCCAGCTCGACCGGCTCGTCGCCTCGGTCCGCGCCCAGCTCTACGGCCGGTGGCACCTCGGCCTGCTCCAGGCGGCCGACGCCCCGGCCGATCGCGCCGCCGCGCTCGCCCGCCTCGCCGCCGCCGACGACCGCATTCGCGTGATCGTCGCGCCCGACGCCAATCATGCCGCCGCGCTCAACGCCGCCTCGCACACGCTCAGCGACGATTGGCTCAGTTATCCCGAGCCCGACGGCTGCCTCGCGCCCGACGCCCTGCTGCGGGTGGCCGAGACGATCGCGGCGCACCCGGACACCGAGTTGGTCTACACGGACGAGGACCAGCAGGACGACGCCGGCGTCCGCTCCCACCCGGTCTTCAAGTGCGGCTGGAACCCGGCCCTGGTCGTGTCCGGCCTCCAGCCCGGCCACCTGACGGTGCTGCACCGCCGGCTGTTCATGCGCGCCCGGGAGTTCATGCCCGACTACGCGCCGGCGCTCGGGTTCGACCTCAATCTCCGGGTGGCCGAGCACGTGACCCCGGCCCAGGTGCGGCATGTCGACGCCGTGTGCTACCACGCCGCGGCCGCCCGGCCCCACGAGGCGGGCAGCCCGCTCGTCGAGCAGACCCGGCACGCCCTCGAGGCCGCCATCATCCGCCGCCAGCTCCCCGCCCGCGCCTTCCAGCCGCCGTGGGCCCGCCAGCGCGGCCGCCTCCACCACCAGCTCTACTGGGACAGCCGCTTCCTCGCGGCCAACCCCGTCACGATTGTCATCCCCACCCGCGACCGCGCCGACCTGCTCGAGCGCTGTCTCGAGGCCCTGGTCCTCAACGTGGACTGGCGGCACGTGAAGCTGCTCATCGTCGACGACTTCTCCCGCGACGAGCGCACCGCCCGGCTGCTTCGCCTGCTGCCGCAGCGCCGCGAGTTCAACTGCCGCGTGGTCCGCCCCGCCGTGGACCCGATGAAGCCGTTCAACTACTCGCTGCTCGTCAACACGGCGCTCCCGCACCTCGACACGCCCCTGGTGCTCCACCTCAACAACGATGTCGACGCCCTCCGGCCCGGCTGGGTTGAGGCGATGGCGGGCTGGTTTGCCATCCCCGAGGTCGCCGTCGTCGGCGCCAAGCTCCTGTTCCCGAACCATCACCTCAACCACGCCGGCATCACCGTCGGGCCGCACCACGGCCTCGCCGACGTTCCGCTGGCCGGCCTGGCCGCCGACTCCGACGACCACTACGCGTTCCACCAGCTGGCGCGCGACGTCAGCGCGGTGACCGGCGCGTGCATGATGACGCGCACCGCGCTGTACCGCGAGTTCGGCGGTTTCAACGAGCAGGAGTTCAGCGTCACCTACAACGACGTCGACTACTGCCTCCGCCTGCAGGCCGCCGGCCACCGCATCATCTACACGCCCCAGGCCGAGCTCTGGCACTGGGGCAGCGCGTCGCGCGGCACGACCTACTACGAGAGCGAGCACGTCGGCTTCGTCCGGAAGTACGCCTCGTACGTCGACCCGCACTTCCCGCGCCAGTTCTACCTCGAGCCGGGCGCGCTGTCGCTCGACACCTACCGCTACGAGCACGCCGACCGGGCCGGTCGGCTGCACCTGCTCCTGGTCACGCACAACCTCAACTACGAGGGCGCCCCGCTGTTCCTGCTCGAGTACGCCGCGTTCATGGCCGGAAAGGCCGGCTTCACCGTCGAGCTGCTGGCGGCCGAGGACGGCCCGCTGCGGGAGGCCTACGAGGCGCTCGGCATCCGGATCACGCTGGTGGACCGCCACCCGCTGCACGGCGCCCGCAATGACGCGGAGTTTGCCGAGCAGGTCCAGGTGATGCTGCACCGGCTCGACCTCCGCGCGGTCGACGTCGTGCTCTGCAACACCGTCGCCTGCTGGTGGGGCGTGCACCTCGCCGCCGCCGCCGGCAAGCCGTCGCTGCTGTACATCCACGAGAGCGCGTCCATCAAGCGGTTCTTCTCGAAGGCCCTCCACCCGCACATGCAGCACGTCGCCCGCGGGGCCTTCCGCCAGGCCACCCGGGTCTGCTTCCTCTGCCGGTCGAGCCGCTCGTATTTCGAGGAGTTCAACGACTACGACAATTTCCGCTTCGTCTCGTCGTGGATCGACCTGCCGCGGATCGAGGCCTTCAAGCGCGACCACACCCGGGCCGGACTCCGCCGCAAGTACGGCTATCCCGACGACGAGATCATCATCGCCAACATCGGCACCGTCTGCGAGCGCAAGGGGCAGCACATCTTCATCCGCACGATCGACACGTTCATGCGGCAGTACGCGGCCGGCGAGCAGTACCGGTTCCTCTTCGTCGGCGGGCGGGCCGGGGAGTACCAGGACTCGCTGCTGCGCGACATGGCGATGCTCGGCCTCACGAACGTCGATATCGTCACCGAGACCCGCGAGGCCTACGACTTCTTCCTGCTGTCCGACCTGTTCGTCTGCACGAGCTACGAGGAATCCTTCCCGCGCGTCCTGCTCGAGGCGATGGCTTTCGGCACGCCGATTGTCAGTACCGACGTGCACGGCATTCCCGAGATGGTCACCGACAAGGCCGAGGCCTACCTCGTCGAGCCGGGCAACCCGGTGAAATTCGCCAAGGTCATGAAGACGTGCCTCGACAAGCAGCGGAACGGCGCCTCCACCGCCCCGATGGGCTATTCCAAGGTCGTCCGCGCCTACGACATCGACCGGGTGCTCCCGAAGCACGCCGACCTGGCGCGCCAGGCGCTGCTCGACTTCGATGGCCATGTCCCCCGCACCGCCCCGCGCAAGCTCTCGGGCGGCCCCGACCGGGTTGAATCCAGCTGGTAATTTCCCCATCCTCGCGCCTGCCCATGACCGATACTCCCGCCGCCGGCACCAACCGCTTCGACCGCCTGCTGGGCCGCGCCGCCTGGCTGGCCGGCCAGGCCGCCCTCGTGCTCCTGCTCTGGCTGACGGTGGTGAAGTTCCCGAGTTCACCGGCCTCGGACCTCGACCCGTCGTGGCGCATGGTGCTGGGCTACGCCGAGGCGCACAACTTCCAGTTCGGCACCGACCTGATCTTCACCTACGGCCCGCTCGGCTACCTGCTGCCCTCGACGAGCATCGGCATCCATTACTGGCACCACATCGTCTGGCAGATCGCCGCCCACGGCATCCTGGCGCTCTCGCTCTACCTCCTGGCCCGCCAGCTGCCGGGGTGGCGCCGCGGCCTGTTCTACGCCTACCTGCTCGCGTTCGGCCTCGGGTACATGGACGTCGTCCACATGGTGGCGATCCTGCTCTACGGCTTCGCCCTCCTCCATGAGCCGGTCGTCCGGCGGCGCTGGCTCACGGTGCTGCTGACGCTCTTCCTCGCGGTCCTCACGCTGGTCAAGTTCACCAATCTCCTGCTCGCCGGCTTCGCCGTCGCCTGCGCCGTCGCCCACTACGCCTGGCGCCGCCGGTGGCCCGAGACCGTCCTGATCGCCGGCACCTTCGCCGCGGGTGTCCTCGGCGGCTGGGTCGCGTGCGGCCAGCACCTGGGTAACCTCCCCGCGTACGTGCTCAATTCGCTCGAGGTGAGCCGCGGCTATGGCGAGGCGATGTCCGTCGACGGCTCGAACCGGATCATCGCCCTCGGGCTGGGCGCCCTCGCGGCCCTCGTCGCCTACTACCTCCTCGTCCTGGCCCGCGCCACCGACCGGCCCAGGGCCGTGGCCGGCCTCGCGATCGCCGCCGCGGCGTCGTATCTCAACTGGAAGCACGGGTTCGTCCGCGCCGACGGCCACGTCCTTGCCCATTTTTTCCTGTGCCTGTTCCTCGCGCTCGCCGGTCCGCTGCTGCTCGGGGACAACGGCGCCCTCCGCCGCACCAAGGGCGTGCTGCTGCTGCTCACGGCCGCCTGCTCGGTCGCCGGCATCTGGGTGGCGTCGGCGGTGACGCTCACCGACGCGGGCGCCGCGCTGAACTACCGGGTGAAGGAGAACCTCGCCAAGGTCGCCGACCTGCCGCGGCTCAGCCAGTTTGCCCGGGACGAGTTCGCCGCGGTCAGCAACATCCATCAGCTCGCGGCCGCCAAGGCCCTCGTGCGCGACCAGACCGTCGACATCCTCGGCAGCGAGCAGGCGTACGCGATTTTCAACGGCCTGAACTACCGGCCGCGCCCGGTATTCCAGAGCTACTTCCCCTACACCGCGCGGCTCGAGCGCCTCAACGAGGCATTCATGCGGTCGGACCGTGCCCCGGAGTTCATCCTGCAGAAGATCCAGACGATCGACTACCGCCTGCCGTCGCTCGACGACTCGCTGGTCACGCGCTACCTCTACCACCACTACACCTACATCCTCGAGGACCGCGATTTCCTGCTGTGGAAGCGCAATCCGCCGAATCCCGCGCTTGACACCAAGACCCTGCTCTCGAGCACCGAGGTGAAGTTCGGCGAGCAGGTGAAAAGCCCGATCCTTGGCGACACGCCGGTCTGGTGCGAGCTGGAGATCCGGCCCTCGCTGCTCGGCCGGATCCGCGACCTCCTCTACAAGCCGCCGCAGCTGAAGCTCGCGGTCTCCGACGGCACCGACCAGCAAAGCACCTACCGGCTCGTCGGCAACATGGCCCGCGCCGGCTTCCTGCTCTACCCGCACTTCACGAACACCTACAACGTCCGCGCCTTCCAGGGCGGCGGGACCGGGCCCCGGATCTTCTGGTTCGCCGTCGAGCTCGATCCCGCGATGCGGAAGTTCTTCGCGCCGACAATCGGCGTGAAGATCTACCGGCTGCCGCCGTTCGAGCGCTCGCGGGGCCAGGAGAACTCGCGGCCCGAGATCCGCTACCGCACCTTCAGCCAGCCGCCGGTCAATGTGTCCGCCCCCTACCCGACGGACATCCTGATTGAGGACAACCGCGAGGTGCTCCTGGCCCACCCGCCGAGCAAGATCGAGTTCGACCTCGACCGGCACGCGCGGCACATCACCGGCAAGTTCGGGCTCGTGAAGAACGCCTACTCGAACGGCAACACCACCGACGGCGTCGTGTTCACCATCGAGTGGGTCAACAGCCGCGGCGAAGTGAGCACCGAGTTCGAGCGCTACCTGCGGCCGCTCACGATCCCCAAGGACCGCGGCGCGCAGTCGTTCGACCTGACGCTCCCCGAGAGCGGCGGCCACCTCATCTTCCGCACCGGGCCCGGGCCGGCGAACGACATCGCGTTCGACTGGGCCTACTGGTCCGAGGTCAAGTTCTCTCCCTAGCGGCGCGATCCGTCCGTCATGAGCCCGTCCGAGCCGGCCGTCCTCCCCGTCCCGCCCCCGCCCCGCGACCGGCGGATCGAGTTTGCGGGCTACCTCCTGCTCTGGCTCGCCTGCCTGCAGCCGCCGCGCACGCTCGCCCCCGGCCTCGACGCCTCGTGGCAGCTGATGCTCGACTTCGCCCACGACCACGGGATGCGCTTCGGCACCGACCTGCTGCCCACGATGGGGCCGGCCGGCTTCCTGATCGCCCCGGCGCCGGCCATCCACCACCTCACCGCCCGCTTCGCCTGGATGATCTTCGGCAACGCCGCGCTCGCCGGCGTGTTCTGGAGTCTCGGCCGGCGGCTCGCCGGCCTGCGGCGCGGGGTCTACTACCTTTTCCTGCTCACGCTGGTGGCGCCCTTCCCCGAGGTCCTGCACGGCCTCGCGATCCTCGCCGTCGGCCTCACGCTCCTGCGCGAGGAGGTCCACACCCGCGTGCTGCGCGCCACCGGGCTCGCCGCGTTCCTCGGGTTCCTCGCGCTCTTCAAGTTCACGCACTTCACGCTCGCGACCGCCGTGGTCGCGTGCGCCGTCTGGGCCGCCTTCCGGCGCGACGGCGCCCGTTCGGTCCTGCTGCTCGGCACCGGCTACGCGGCGGGCGTCCTCGGCGGCTGGCACGTGCTCGGGCAGCCCACCGCCCAGCTGCTGCCGTTCCTCCGGCAGTCGGTCGAGATCAGCCGCGGCTACGTCGACGCGATGTCCCTCGCGGAGAGCGCGCCGGTGTTCTGGACCGGCCTCGCGGCGATCGGCCTCAGCGCCGCGTACGCCTGGTCCTACTGGCGGGCGGAGCGTGACCGGGCCGTCGCGCACGCCGCCGCCGGCATGCTGGCCGCCTCGTGGTTCATCAACTGGAAGCATGGCTTCGTGCGCGCCGACGGCCACGTGCTCGCCCATTTCATCAGCTGCCTGTTCCCGGCGGTCGCGTTTCCCGCGCTGCTGCGCGAGGCGCCGTCAGCCGGGCGCCGCCGTCTCACCGCGGTGCTGGCCGTGGTATCCGTCGCCGGCGTCTGGCAGGGCTACGCCCCCGCTCTCACCGAGGCGCTGGCCACGCTGAACCACCGCGTGGTCGAGAACCTCTCCGTCCTGGCCGAGCTCCGCCATCCGCGCACCTACGCCCGGGCGGCGCGCGCCGCCTTCGCCGAGTTCGGCCGCGCCCGCGTGCTGCCCCGCATCACCGCCCTCGCCGGCGCCGATTCGGTCGACGTGCTCGGCGCCGAGCAGTCGATCGCCATGCTGGGCAGCCTGCACTACACGCCCCGGCCGGTGTTCCAGGGCTACTACGCCTACACGCCGGCGCTCAGCCGGCTGAACGAGGGCTTCTATGCCTCCGACCGCGGCCCGCGCTTCGTGCTGCAGAAGCTCCAGACCATCGACGGCCGCGTCCCGACCCTCGACGACGCCCGGGTGCTCGCCCAGCTCTTCACCCACTACGCGCTCGTGGCCGAGGAGCACGACTGGCTCCTGTGGGAGCGCGTCTCCCGCCCGACCGCCCTGCGGACCGCGCCGATCGCCACGGTCGAGACCTCGTTCGGGTCGGCCGTGCCCGTGCCCGCCAGCGAGACCGGCGCGCTCTGGGTCCGGATCGACGCCCGCCTCAGCCTCCTCGGCCGGCTCCGCGAGTTCTTCTACAAGCCGCCCCCACTCGCCCTCCGGGTGGTCGACGCCACCGGCGCCGCGCAGAGCTACCGGCTCGTGCGGGCCATGGGCGCCGACGGGTTCATCCTCCAGCCGTACCTCACGTCGCAGGCCGCGGTCACCGGCTATTTCACGGGACGCGACCCCGAGCCGCCGGCGGCGAAGTCCCTGGCCGTCGAGTTGCCCGCGTCGGACCAGGCCTACTATTCCGCCCGGGTGACCGTCTCGTTTGAGCGGCTCCCGGCCCTGGCCCGGCCGCCGCATCCCGGGGCGGTGCCGACCGATCCCCGGTACCGGATGTTCAGCCTCGGGCCCGCGCGGGTGGCGTCGCCGCATCCATGGGGACCGTCGATGCTCGGCTCGCGGGAGGTGTTCTTCATCCACGCCCCCGGCGAAATCGAGTTCGACCCCGACATGGCCTGCACCCATTTCCACGGCGAGGTGGGCCTGTCGCCCGACGCCTACACCGCAACGCAGCAGTCGGACGGCGTCGAGATCATCATCGAGCATGTTTCGCCCGGCGGTCGGCGGACCGTGCTGATGCGGCGCTACCTTGACCCGGTGCACCGCCCGGAGGATCGCGGTCTCCAGCCGTTCTCGTTCGCCCTTCCCGGCAAGGGCCGGGTCATCCTGCGCAACCTGACCGGGCCGAAGGACAATCCGGCGTTTGACTGGACCCTCTGGGCGGACCTTCGCTTCGACTGAGCCCGCCGGCCGGCATGACCACTCCCGCTGCGCCCCTTTCCACCACCGGTTCCCTGCGGCGCGCCGGCTGGCTGCTCGCGGCCGCGGTGCTCGCCGTCTATTTCTTCGCGCCGGCCAGCGCCGTGCTCGACGTCACGCTGGACGCCTCGAACTACGGCACGTACGCCAGCTTCACCGCGGAGGGACGCCAGTACGGCGCGGACGTCCTGCCCATGGCCGGGCCCTTCGGGTTCATCCTCTACGGCTGGACGTATGCCGGGCAGCTCTACTGGACGCGGTTCGCGCTCGAGCTCCTGGTGAAGTTCGCGTTCGCGCTGCTGGTGATCTGGCAGTTTCGCGAGACGGCGGGCCGGCGGATCCGGTGGCTCTGGCTGGCGACGCTGCTGCTGATCCCGCACGGCGCGACCGAGGTGGTGTACGACCTCACGGTGCTGTTCGCCGGCCTCTACCTCCTGCTGAACTGCCGGCGGCCGGACCGGCTCGCCTCCTCGGTCCTGGCGGCGCTCCTGCTTTCCCTGCTGGCACTGAGCAAGGGTACCCTGTTGATCCTCACCACCGGCATCATCGGCCTGGTCGCCCTGCAGGCGGCGCTGCACCGCGACCGGCGGCGGCCGGCGGTCGTGGCGGGAACCTTTGTCCTCGGCGTGCTCGGGTGGTGGCTGCTCGCCCGCCAGGACCCGCGAAACCTGCCCGGCTTCGCCCACGGCGTCAGTGAGCTCTCGCGCGGCTACAACGAGGCGATGGGCCTCAACGAGCCCACGCGCGCCTTCGTCTCGGGCCTCGCCGCCCTGCTGGCCCTCGAGGGCCTCGTGCTGCTCCTCGCCTGGCGCCGGCGCCACGACTCCGCCGGCGTCGCCGGGGCGCTGCTGCTCGGCGCCTTCCATTTCCTGAAGTGGAAACACGGCTTTGTGCGGGCGGACGGCCACGTGTTCATCTATTACCAGTACGCGCTCGCCGCCGCGCCGACCACCTGGCTGCTGTTCCCGGCCCCGCCCGCCGGCAAACGGCGGGCGTGGCTGGCCCCGGCGGTCCTTGCCGCGGTGGCCATGGGCTGCGCCATCTACGGGCCGGGCGACGACCCGCTCTTCCGGCTGCGGTGGCAGCTGGCCCGGACCCCGCCGCGCACGCTCGAGACCTTTCAGTCCGTCCTGCATCCCGCCGCGGCCAAGCGCGTGCTTGAACACCGTCTCGCGCAGAATCACGAGGACTACAGCCTGCCCGACATCCAGGACACCGTCGGCCGCGCGGCCATCGATTTTTTTGGCTTCGAGCACGGCTACCTGGTCCTGAATGGCCTGAACTACCGGCCGCGCCCGATGGGCGGCGGATCGTTCAACGTGTTCACGCCGTTCCTCCAGGAGGCCAACGCCGCCTTCATCCGCGATCCGGCCCGGCGGCCCGAATACTACCTGCTGAATCTCCAGACCATCGACAACCGCTTCCTCGCCGCCGACGACGGCGTCGCGCTGCGCGCGCTGCTGGAGGGCTACCAGCCCGTCACCGCCGAGCAGGGCATGCTCCTCCTCCGCGCGGTGCCCGGTCCGGTCCGGCCCGCCCCGCCCCGGGAGCTGCTCCGCCGCTCGTTCCGGTACGGCGAGACGGTGGGGCTGCCGGTGGTCGGTCCTGACGAGATGATCCTCGCCTCCTTCCGGCTTCCGCCCTCGTTCGTCGGCCGCGTCCGGTCTGCGCTTTACAAGCCCTCGCACCTGTACCTCAGCCTGAGCGGCGACGGCCTGCGCGACCCCGAGAGCCGCCGCCTGGTGCCATCGATGGTGGAACGGCCGGTGATCTTCAGCCCCGTCCTCGAGCAGACCCTCGACCTGCTGGGACTTTACTCGCGCGAACCTGGCAAGGTGCTGCACTCGTTCCGGCTCACGGCCCAGCGGCCGCAGGATTTCGCCGCCGACCGGTTCGAGGTCGTGTTCTACGCCGTCCCGCGTCCGCCGGCCCTCCCGGCCGCCGTGCGCACGCGGCTCGCGGGTCCCCTGACCTACCTGGTCGCCAACCGTCCCCCGGTCGCCATCGTGCCGCCGAACCAGCCGATGCGGGTGTTCGACGGCCGGCCGGTGCAGATGGTGGAGACGCCGGGCCAGATGGTCTTCGCGCTCGAGCCGACCGACCGCGTCGTGACGTTCGGGTACGGCATGGATCCCGAGTGCTACACGCGCGGGAAGACCGACGGTATCGACATCTACGTGACCCTCGATCAGCCCGGCGCCCCGCCCAGCCAGCTGTTCCGTCGTCCCCTGCATCCGCTCACGGTGGCCGCCGACCGCGGCTCGCATCACCTGCGCCTTGTGCTGCCGCCGGTGCTCCGGCCCGGCGCCCGGCTCGTGCTGCACACCGATCCCGGCCCCGCCGGCGACTCCGCCTGGGACTGGGCCTATTTCGCCGGCATCCGCTTCGAGGGCGGGCCCTACCTCGCCGAGCAGTTCCCCGGCTTCAATGTCGCGCCGGACGAGGTGACGGGCGACTACTGCGGCTCGCTCGGCCTCGCGGACGGCCGCACCGTGTTCATGCTGAACGCCCCCGGCAGCCTGGCGTTCCGTCTCGATGGTCACGCCAGGGTGCTGTCCTTCCGCGCCGGCCTGGTCGAAGGCGCCTACACCGAGGGCAACACCGACGGCGCCGACTTCGTGGTGGAACTCCGCCACGCGGACGGCCGCAGCGAGGAGCTCGGCCGGCGCCGCCTCCGGCCCAAGTCCGTCGCGGCCGACCGCGGGCCGCAGGCCCTGACCGTGACCCTGCCGGCGCCGGCCGCCGGCGACCGTCTCGTGCTGCGCACGACGGCCGGGCCGGGCGCCGACTACGCGTGGGACTGGTGCTATGTCGAGGGGCTCACGCTGAAGTGAGCCGCCCCGTGGATTGCCTCGCCCCGCGCCCGGTTTCCATTTCTGATGCCTGAGACCATGACCGCCCCGCACCCGCGCCCACGCCGCTGGCCCTGGCTCCTCGCCTGGCTGCTGCTCACGGTCTATTTCGTCACGCCGCCGCGCGACGTGGCCGACACCAGCCTGGACAAGTCGAACTACGCGACCTACGCGCACTTTGTCGCCACGGGCGCGCAGTGGGGGGCTGACGTCATCCCGATGACCGGCCCGTACGGGTTCATCCTCTACGGCCACACCTACGCCGGCGAGATCTACTGGCTGCGCCTCTTCGGCGACCTGGCGCTCAAGGGCCTGTGCGCCCTGCTGCTCCTTCACCTCTTCCGCCGCGCGGGTCCCGGGGCGCTGCGCTGGTGCTGGATGGCGGCGGTCATCCTGCTGGTCCCCACGGTCGACGACCTGTTCCACGACTACGCCATCCTGCTCGCCGGCCTCTGCCTGCTGGTCGGCCTCGGCGGGAACCGGCGGGGCTGGTCGTGGCTGGCGGCGGTGCTGCTCGGCCTGCTCGCGCTGTTCAAGGGCACCCACCTGCTCACCACGGCGATCACCTTCGGCTTGTTCGCGGTCTTCGCCCTGCTCGAGCGCCAGGGCCGGGCGGCGCTCCAGCTCGCCGGGGTCTATCTCGGCTCGCTGGTGGGTTTCTGGCTGCTGGCCCGGCAGAACCTGCTGCACTTGCCGGCGTACATCCACGACGTCCTCGACCTCTCGTCCGGCTACAACGCCACGATGGGCTACGACGAGCCCCCGGTCGTGACGGCGGCCGGCCTCGCCGTGGCCGCCGGGCTCCTGCTGCTCCTCGTCGTCACGGCGTGGTGCGCGCCGCGACGGAGCCGGACCATCGGCGGGCTCCTGCTGCTCGCGGGCTTCGGCTTCATCAAGTGGAAGCACGGGTTCCTGCGGGCCGACGGCCATGTCGCCATCTTCTTCGCGTCCGCGGCGGTCTTCGCGCCCACCATCACCTTCGCGGGCCTGTCGTCGCTGCTCGCCCCGCCGCTCGCGCCGCTGTCACGCGCCCGGCGCGCGGTGCTGGTCGCTCTGACACTGCTCGTCACCGGCGCCGGGATCATCGGCGCGGCCGGGTTCTGGCTGCGCACGGTGGCGACCTACCCCGGCCGCGTCACCGCCCAGCTCCAGCGCAACGCCCGCTATCTGGCACGCCCGGCCCGGCTCAAGGCCGAGCTTGAGCAGCAGCTCGACGCCGTCCGGCGCGATGTCCAGGTCCCGCAGATCCAGAACGAGGTGAAGCAGGAGACGACCGACTTCTTTGGCTTCCAGGAGGGCCTCATCCTGCTCAACCGGCTCAACTACCACCCGCGCCCGATGGGCGGCGGCTCCTTCAATGTCTTCACGCCCCGCCTTCAGCGGATCAACGAGGCGTTCCTTCTCGACCCCGGTCGCGCGCCTGTCTGGGAGGTGATGCTGCTGCAGACGCTCGACGATCGTCTCCCGGCGGGCGACGACCCGCTCACGCTCGAGGCCATTCTCCAGCTGTACTCCCCGGTCCTGATGCAGCGCGACTTTCTCCTGCTGAAGCGCCGGCCGGGCGACCCCGACCTCACGCCGCCGGCCGTGCTGCGGCAGGTCACGGTCCGCGCCGGCGAGACCCTCGCGGTGCCGGCGACCGCGTCCAACCAGATGCTGCTGTTCTCGATCGAGGCCCCGCTCAGCCTGACCGGGCGCCTCCGTTCGTTCATCTACCGGCCGCCGCAGCTCGCGCTGAACGTCACGTCCGACCGCCACCGCTTCGGCCGCGCCTTTCAGGTCAAGCCGCTCATGTTCCAGCACCCGGTGATCCTGTCGCCGCTGCTCGAGGACAATTTCGACGTGCTCCACCTGTTCAGCGACGACCCCGGCGACCGGGTTCGCACGATCCGGTTTGAGCCCCAGCCCGGGTTCGCGAACGACACGTTCCGGGTGACGTTCTACACGGCCCCCCGGCCGCCGGCGCCCGAGGACACCGATGTCACCGAGCTCCTGACCTACCGGAAATACCCGCTCTACAACCGCAAGCCCGTCTCCCTCGTCACCCAGGAGACCGGCATCCGCGAGATCAACCTCGAGCCCATCACGCTGGTGCACGCCCCGGGCAGCATCACGTGGAACCTCGAGCCGGGCGACCAGCAGGTCATCTTCAGCTACGGCATCTACCCGAAAGCCTATCTCGAGGGGAACACCGACGGCGTGGAGTTCAATGTGGAGGTGCTTTGGCCGCCGAATGACGGCCGCGTGCTGTGGAAGCAGATGCTTTCGCCGGTCACCTACCCGCCCGACCGCGGCATGCACCGGGCGCGCGTGTTCCTGCCGCCGTATCGCCCGGGCGCCCAGCTGCGCATCCGGACGCATCCGGGACCGGCCAACAACGGCGCCTTCGACCAGTCGTACATCACCCGCCTTCAGATCAAGCAGGGCAAGCCGCGCGGCGCGGGGGCCTCCGGACTGGTTCCCGAGCAGTTCAACGGCCTCGGGGTCGTCCCCGCGAATGGCCTGCTGCCCAACGAGGCGGTGGCGGCCGTCGGCGGCCGGCCGGTCTTCCTGATCCACGCGCCCAACGAGCTGGTGCTGAATCTCCCTTCCCACGCCCGGCGGTTCACCGCCGAGATCGGCCTGCTGCCCGGCGCCTACGAGAACGGCGGGCACAGCGACGGCGTCGAATACACCGTTTTCGTCGTCCCCCCGGGCGGCGGGCGCACGGCGATCTGGTCGCGCTACCTCGATCCGTTCAACCGGCCCGAGGATCGCGGCCCGGTCAGCATCGGCGTCAACCTGCCCAAGCTGCCGGCCGGCTCCCAGCTCGTGGTCACCACCGGCATCGGCCCGCATGGCGACCGGAGCTGGGACCAGTCCTGGATCGCCAACGTCCGGTTTCGGTAGCCTCCGCCGGTGTCTTCGCCTCCCTCCGCCCCTCCGGCCCCGGCCGACGTCTTCGCGCGCCGGCGCGGCTGGGTGGCCGCCTTCCTCGTCCTCCTCGCGGTCCACGTCGCCGCCTCGCTCGTGGGCTGGCACGACCAGGGCTTCGCGGGCCATGAGTTCCGCCAGGCGCAGACCGCCATCTCGTCCTACTTCATCGCCGTCGAGCACAACTACGGGCTCGCCTACCCGACGCCGATCCTCGGCAAGCCCTGGTCGATCCCGATGGAGTTTCCGCTCTACGAGTGGACCGTCGCCAGGCTGGTCACGTGGTTCCACTGGCCGATCGTGGAGACCGGCCGCGGCGTCAGCCTCGCCTGCTTCTACCTGACGTTGCCGGCCTGGTTCCTGTTGCTGGGCTCGGCCGGCCTCAGCCACGCCCGCCGCCTCGCGGTCCTGATGGTCGCGCTGGTCATGCCCGTCTACGTCTTCTACAGCCGCGCCTTCATGATCGAGTCGCTGGCGCTGCTGGCCGCGTCGTGGCACGCGTGGTTCGTGATTCGCGCCACGCAGACGCGGCGGCCGGCCTGGCTGGCCGGCGCCTGGCTCTGCGGCGCCGCCGCGGCCCTCGCGAAGATCACGACCTGGGCCACGCTGATGCTCCCGTGCGCGGCGTACACGCTCTGGCTGATGGCGACGCTCCGGCCCGCCGGCCGCGCGAGCGGCTGGATGCCCGCGCTCCGCGTCGCCGCGTGGTCGCTCGCCGCCGTGCTCCCGCCCCTGGCCGCGGGCTGGTGGTGGGTGCGGGCGGCGGACGCGCTGAAGGTGCAGAACCCGACCGCCTGGTTCCTCGCCTCGGGACCGATGGAGTCGTTCAACTTCGGCCCGCTCGCGCTGCGTTTCACGGGGGAATTCTGGCGGCAGCTGGTCGCCTTCTGGGACTCGATCCTCCTGCCCGCCGTCCCGCTGGCCGCCGTGCTCGGGATCGCGCTCCTCCTGCGCGGGCGCTGGCGCGCCCCGCTGGTCCTCTGCCTCGCGGGCTTCCTCGGCAGCCAGCTGCTTTTCGCCCACCTCTACTTCGCGCACTCGTACTATTTCTACGCGAACGGCTTTCTGCTCGCGGGCATGGTCGGCCTGGCCGCCTGCCGCATCCTCGACCAGGCGAACTGGCCGCGCTTCGTGCGGCTCGGGATCTTCGGCGCCGTGCTGGCGGCCGGCGCGGGCCGCTACGTCACCGACTACCTGCCCGCCCAGCGCATCCTGAACCCGGCGGCCACCGGCCTGACCCAGCTGGTCCAGACCCTCACCGCCCCCGACGACGTCATCGTGGTCTTCGGCCACGACTGGTCCGCCGCCATCCCGTTTGCCGCCCGGCGCCGGGCCCTGATGGTACCAAGCGGCACCGAGTACGAGACCGAGCGCTGGGCGCGGAGCCTGGCACTGCTCCACGACGAGAACCTCACGCTCACGCTCGTGGAGTCCTCCGGGCCCGGCCTCGATCCCGCCATCCGGCGCCGGCTCGCCGACCTGTGCATGCATCCGCAGCCGGTCGCCCGCTACCATGGCACGATGGACGTCTACGTTCGCCGCGACCGGCTCCACGCCGTCCTGACCACGCTGCGCGGCGCGGCCTTTTCCAACACGGTCATCCCGCCCAACCGCCCGGCCCCCGCGGGCGAGCATGCGTTCGATGCCACCCGTGATGCGGCCGGGTTCATCATGATGTCGCCCTTCCCGCTGCGCTACCGCGCGCCGTACGAGGTGCCGCCGTGGCAGGAATATGAGAACCGGCCGGTCTTTCTGGCGCACCCGACCACGGAGCTGGAATTCGCGGTGCCCGCCGGGGCGCGGACGCTGACGCTCGCCTTTGGCATGATCGCGGCCGCCTATCTCGAGCACGGGAGCGACGGCGTCGAACTGTTCGTCGAGAGCCGCGAGGCGAGCGGCGCAGCGCGCGAGCTCTGGCGGCGCCGTTACAACCCCCGCGACGTGCCCGCCGACCGCGCGGAACAGACCGTCACCCTCGACCTTCCGGCCGGCAGCACCCGGATCCTGGTGAGGACCGGTCCAGCCGCGAGCCCCTCATACGACTGGGTTTATTTCTCTGACATCGAGATTCGCTAGGCGGACCCGGGGCAGTGGATGGTCATTCCCGGGTGGGCGAATGCCCGGGCCGCCGCCCGGACGCTTCGCTTGCACCGGCGCCGGCCGGAGTTATGAGCTTTTTTTCGGTCCAGATGATGAGTCGAAACGTGCATCTTCCCTCGGTCGCGCACCTCCTGCGCCGCCTGGCCTTCGCCGGGTGCTGGCTGGCGCTCGGGGTGTACTTCCTTGAACCCGTCACGCGGGTCCTGGAGCCGGACCTGGATTCCTCGATCCACGCCTCCTACGCCTATTTCACGGCGCACGGCACGCAGTTCGGCCCGCAGGCGAACACGACCGCCGGGCCGTATGGCTTCGTGATGTTCGGGTGGGACTATGGCGGCGAGCTCTACTGGCAGCGGCTCGCGCTCGTGAGCCTGTTCGCCCTCGCCCTCTCAGCCCTGGTCCTGTGGCTCTTCCGCAGCGCGGGCGGGGGTTGGCGCTGGCTGTGGCTCGCCGCGATGCTGCTGGGCCTGAGCATCGGCGACACCCTGTACGCCGCCGCGGTGCTCCTGAGCGGGATCTTCCTGCTCGCGACCTTTGCCCACGGGTTCCAGCGCTGGCGCGCGGGCGTGGCGGCGGTGTTTCTCGGCTTTCTTGCGCTGACCAAGGGCACGCAGCTCGCGCTCACCCTGGGCGTGCAGCTCTGCGTGCTCTTGCTGGCCTGGCGCAGCGGCCAGTGGCGCCGCGCCTTCGCGGTGTGGGCGACCTTCGCGCTCAGCTTGGCCGCCTGGTGGATCGCTGCCGGCCAGAACGTGCTGCACCTGCCGTCCTACCTGAATGGCCTGCGCGAAATCGCCCGCGGTTACAACGAGGCCATGGCCCTCGAGACCCCGCCCGCGATGCTCGCGTACGGCGCGACCCTGCTGGCGGCCCTGGCCGGGCTGCTCGGCTGGACCGCCTGGCGGCACCGCCGCCAGCCGGAGACCCTCGCCATCACGGCCCTGCTTGCCGGATTCGCCTTCGTCCTCTGGAAGCACGGTTACCTGCGGTCGGACGACCACATGCTGATCTTCACCGACTTCGCCGCGCTCGCGGCGCTCACGGTGCCGGTCCTCGACCGCGCGCTCGGGCACTCCCCCGCCCGCGGCCCGGCCCGCGTCGGTCGCGCGGGGCTGGTCCTCGCGATCGTGGCGATCAGCGTCGGCGCCACCCAGCACCTGCACCCCGACCGCCTCGGCATGCTGGCCCGCTATGCCGGCGAGCGCTGGCTCCGCAACCTGCGCTATGTCACCGAGCCGGAGCGCGTGAAGGCCGAGTGGGATCTCGAGCTGACGAAGGTGCAGCAGCGCTTCGACCTGCCCGGGATCCGCCACCGCATCGGCGACCAGCCCGTCGACTGCTATGGCCATGAACTCGGCCTGCTGTTCCTGAACGGCTTCCGGTACCACCCGCCCCCGATGTGCTGCGGCACGTACCATGTGTACAACGCCTACTTCAAGGAGCGGAACCACCGCCACTACGCCAATCCTGCCACGCGGCCCGGCTTCATCGTCTTCAAGTTTCAAACCATCGACCAGCGCTTCGCGCCGATGGACGACTCGCTCAGCCTGCTCGACCTCCTCGACTGCTACCGGCCCGTGCTGCTCGAGAACGAGGCGCTCCTGCTGCAGTCCGTCCCGACGGCATCCCCGGTGCCGCTGCAGACGATCTCGTCCCGCCGCTTCCGGCTCGGCGAGGACATTCCCGTGCCCGTCGTCGGCCCCAACGAGCTGCTGCTGTTTTCCGTCCAGCTGCCCACGAGCCTGCCAGGCGAGGCCCGCGCGTTTTTCTACAAGCCGCCGCTGCTCTTCATGGACGCCGGCGGCACGGGACTTGCCCAGACCACCGGCCTGCGGGTCATCGCCGGCAGCCTCGCGGTGCCGACCCTGCTCAACCCGACGCTCGAGACCACGGAGGACTTCCTCAACCTGCTCGCGGGGCGACTGCAGAAGCGGGTGACTTCGTTTCGGCTTCGCACGGGGCAACCCGCCTGTTTCCGCGAGTCGGAGCTCACGGTGACCTTCTACAAGCGGCCGTGCCCCACCCGGTTTTCAGCCGGCGAGATGCGGCGGATGCGGGCCCCGGGCGTCTTCCGCGACCCGCCCGATCGGGTCGTGCCCGAGGAGGCGCTCGTGTCGCTCTACCACGGCAAGTGGGTGCAGTACCTCCATGTGCCGACCGAAATCACCTACGATCTCCGCGGCGACGAACGCGCCGTGAACATGGTGGTCGGCGTCGACGAGAATGCCTACCGGCAGGGCCGCACCGACGGGGTCGAGTTCGTCATCGAGATCGAACAGCCCCACCAGCCCCGGCAGGTGCTCGCCCGGCGCCTCCTCAATCCGCTCTTTGTTCCGGAGGATCGCGGCACCCACCGCGTCGTGGGCTACCTCCCGCCTACCTTCGCGCCCGGCTCCCGGCTGATCCTGCGCTCCGCCCCCGGGCCCGCTGGCAACGCCGCCTGGGACTGGGGCTTCACGACCTTCATCGGCCTGGTCCGCGGACCGCTCCTGCCCGAACAGCTGCCGGGTTTTGCCACCCTGCCCGAGCGGGTCGAGGGCGCCAACGTCGGCGGCCTGCTGGACGGCGCGAGGATGGTGACGATGGCGAACACCCCCGCAGCGTTCGACTTCGCCCTGACTGGGTCCGAGCGAGAGCTGGATTTCTCCGGCGGTCTCATGCCGGGAAGCTACGAGCACGGTGAGACCGACGGCGCCGCCTTCGTGGTCGAACTGGTCGCACCCGACGGGACGGTCCGCGAGCTTTTCCGCCGGCTCCTCCAGCCCAGGACGACGCCCGGCGACCGCGGCGACCAGAGCATGCGGGTCGCACTGCCGCCTTACGCCACGGGCGCCCGCCTGCGGCTGCGCACCGATCCCGGCCCCGCCGGCAACGCCGCCTGGGACTGGGTCTACCTCACCAGCTGCCGCCTGCGCTGAGGCGGGCGGGCGCGGTTGAACCTTGAATCGGACGCGCCAGGCAGCGCGGACCTGATGGATCGAATGCCTTGGGGTTGGCCGCAATGAGGCCCAGAAGGCGCCGACCAATCCGCTTCCGTCGCCGGCGGCTGGGAGTACGCACCTCGGACCCCTCGCCCTGGTTCAGGGCAGCGCCGCGCAATTCGCTTTGAATCGGTCCCGGCGCCAGTTTGTATGAACCCGTCGCGCCCGGCGCGGCCGCCATGTTTTCCTCCCTTTCCAAGAAGACCCTCGCCCGCGCCGCGCTGCTGCAGGACGCGCCGGTCTACGTCCAGTTCTACATCACCGCGCGCTGCAACCTGACGTGCAAGCAGTGCAACATCATCTACGCGAACTCGGACGTCCGCGAATGCACGCTCGATGAGGTCAAGCGCATCGCCGACAATTTCGCGACGATGGGCGTCGCCATGGTGCTCCTCACGGGCGGCGAGCCCTTTTCCCGCCTGGACCTCGCCGCCATCATCCGCGAGTTCGAGTCCCGCGGCGTCCACGTACGGATGCAGACCAACGGGCTCGCGACCGAGGAGCGCATCCAGGAGGTCATCGCCGCCGGCGGCCGGGACATCTCCATCTCGCTCGATTCGCTGTGGCCGGGCAACCAGGACGACATCAACGGCGGGTTCGCCCGGTCGTGGCACGACGCCCTGCGGGCCATGGCCGCGTTCACCCGGCACCTCCCGAAGGAGGGCTCGTTCGCCTCGCTCGGCTGCGTCCTGCAGCGCGACAATCTCGGCGACATCGAGGACGTGATCCGCTTTGGCACGGCCATCAGCTGGTTCACCTCGCTGGTGCCGATCCACGTCACGACCTTCGACAAGCCGATGAATTTCCGGACGTTTGACCAGACCAAGCGCTGGAAGCGCGAGGAGCTGCCGTACGTCGACCGCCTGATCGAACGGGTGCGGGCGATGCGTCGCGAGGGCTTCCTGCTCTACGACAGCGACCAGTACCTCGACGACATCAAGCGCTTTGCCGCGGAAACGCCGACGACCTGGCGCCAGAAGCACGACGGCGTCTGCGACAGCCCGAACCTTTACTTCGCGGTGCTGCCGAACGGGGACTTCGCCCCGTGCTGCGACCACCGTATCCCGGGCCACATCCACTGCTACGACCGGAATTTCCCCGAGGTCTACCGGAGCAAGGTCTTCCGCGACGAGGTGCTCCGCGTGACCCGCCCGTGCTCGGGCTGCATGTACGGCAGCTATCCCGAGATGACCATCTCGATGCGGTACCTTGCCGCGAAGTGGGAGCGCGCGAAGCTCTTCCTCGCCTCCCCGCCGCCCAAAAAGTGGCCGGTCTCGTACGAGGAAATGGTCGCCCACGCCGAGCGCATCCGCAACGAGGCGCGCGAGCGGGTATCGCTGCCCGGCCATCCGCACCGGCTGACGCTGGAGGGCCAGGACCAGGAAACCGCGTCGCTCGCCTGACCCGCCATGCCGAAGAAGATCCTCTACGAGAGCGCCATCCACCAGTTGCTCTGGGCCGGCAAGCGCCTGCGGGCCTCGCTCCCGCCCGCGCCGGCCGCCATGCTTGCCGACTGGCTGGCCGCGCTGCAGTTCGAGAATCCCGGCCCGGGGGCCGTGCTCGTGAAATGGCCGGGGCCCGCCGCGGGATCGCACACCCTCTCGCTCAAGCCCGCGCGATTCTACACCCGCGGCGACGCCTCCGCCCACACGCAGCGCCAGGCCGAGGCCGGGCTGGTATTCGCCGATGATCGCGTGATGGACGGGAACATCGCTTACTTCGACGGCGAGCTGCGCACGATGCTGGCCGCCGCGCGGGTGTTTCCGGCCGGCCTGCCGGACCAACCCCCCGCTGCCGCGGACCACGACCGCAAGCACGCCGAGGAGGTCTTCCACGACGAATGGGCGGCCAGCGAGGATGTCACCAAGATCAACGTCCGGCATCGCAACGAGGCTTGCACCGCGCCCGAGATGCGCCACATCCGGCGCGCCCTCGGCGACCTGCGCGGCCGGACGCTGCTCGACGTGGGCTGCGGCCTGGGCGAGGCCAGCGTGTATTTCGCGCTTGAGGGCGCCACGGTCACCGCCACGGACATCTCGCCCGGCATGTGCGAGGCGACCCGGCGGCTCGCGGCCGCGAACGGCGTGAACGTCGCCACGCACGTCTCCGCGATCGAGGACCTTGGCCTGCCACCCGACCGGCAGTTCGACATCATCTACACCGGCAACACGCTCCATCATGCCGACCTGGCCGCGACGCTCGACAACGTCGTCCCCCACCTCAAGCCCGACGGCGTGTTCGTGAGCTGGGATCCGGTGGCCTACAACCCGGTGATCAACCTGTACCGCGCCATCGCCACGAGGGTCCGGACCGAAGACGAGCATCCGCTGCGGCTCCGGGACGTCCGGGCCGTGACCGCGCGCTTCGAGCGGGCCGAGGTAGCCTGGTACTGGTTCACCGCGCTGCTGATCTTCATCCTGATGGTGGCCGTCCAGTTCCGGTCGCCCAACCGGGAGCGCTTCTGGAAGAAGGTCGTCGACGAGGCCGACCAGTGGGCCTGGCTCTACCGGCCGCTCGCCGCCCTCGACCGCGGCCTGCTCGCCGTGCTTCCCTTCCTGCGGCCGTTGTGCTGGAACGTTGTCATCGTCGCCTCGCACCCCAAACCTGCCGTCCGCCGATGAGACCCCCGCTCGCCGCCACCAAGCTCTCGATCGTGGCCCCGTGCTACAACGAGGAACTGGTCCTCCCTCAGTTCGTCGCCCGCGTCACCGCGGTGTGCCGCCAGCTCGGCTGCGACTACGAAATCGTGCTGGTGAACGACGGCAGCCGCGACCGCACCCACGCCGTCGCGCTGCAGCTCGCCCAGGCCGACCCGCACCTGCGCGTCGTGAATTTCTTCCGGAATTTCGGGCACCAGGCCGCGGTCACCGCCGGCCTCGACCTGGCGCAGGGTGACGCCGTGGTGCTGATCGACTCCGACCTCCAGGACCCGCCCGAGGTGATCGTCGAGATGGTCGCCCGCTGGCGGGACGGCGTGGACGTGGCCTACGGCCAGCGGCGCTCCCGCGCCGGCGAGTCGGCGTTCAAGCTCGCCACCGCTAAGCTGTTTTACCGCGTGCTGTCCATCAGCACCAAGAACACGATCCCGCGCGACACCGGCGACTTCCGCCTCATGGACCGCCGCGTGGTCGAGGTCCTCCGTGAGATGCGCGAGCGGCACCGCTTCATCCGCGGCATGGTCAGCTGGGTCGGCGGCCGCCAGGAGCCCGTGCTCTACGACCGCCAAGCCCGCGCCGCCGGCCGCACCGGGTACCCGTTTGCCAAGATGCTGTCGTTCGCCATCGACGCCGTGACGTCCTTTTCCGTGCTGCCGCTGCGCCTTCTCACCTACAGCGCGCTGGTCGTGCTCGCCCTGACCCTCGTCATGTCGATCGTGGTCTTCGTGATGAAGCTGGTGAACCCCGGCTACTTCATCCCCGGCTATGCCTCGATCATGCTCACGATCATGTTCTTTGGCGGCATCAACCTCCTCGCCTTCGGCATCATCGGCGAATACCTGGGTCGCATGTACGAGGCCGTGAAGGGCCGGCCGCTCTACGTCATCGAGAGCCTGTACCCTCCCGTCGATCCGCGCCGGCGGTGACCGCCCCGCGCGCCGGTGCCCCGGCGTAGGTCCCGATGCCCCCCGATCCCGAGCTCACCCTGCTCATTCCGTGCCTCAATGAGGCCCGGACCCTGCCCGGGGTCCTGGCCGAGGCGCGCGCGGCGCTCGCGGCGCTGGGCGTGGCCGGCGAGATCGTCGTCGCGGACAACGGCAGCACCGACGGCTCGGTCGCACTCGCCGCGGCGGCAGGCGCCCGGGTGGTGGCGGTGGCGACCCGCGGCTACGGCCACGCGCTCGGCGCCGGCCTCGCGCAGGCCCGCGGCCGCTGCGTGATCATGGCCGACGCCGACGGCAGCTACGATTTCCGCGAGGCCGGCCGCCTGCTCGACCGGATCCGCGAGGGATGCGAGGTCGTCATCGGGAACCGGTTCAGCGGCGGCATCCAGCCCGGCGCGATGCCGTGGAAGAACCGCTACCTCGGCAACCCGCTCCTCAGCGCCCTCGGCCGCCGGCTGTTCGGCCTGAGCGTCCGCGACTTTCACTGCGGCCTCCGCGGAGGCACGCGCGAGGCGCTGCTCCGGCTCGAGCTCCATACGGGCGGCATGGAGTTCGCCTCCGAGATGCCGATCAAGGCGGCGCTGCTCGGCCTGCGCATCGGCGAGGTGCCCGTGACGCTCCGCCGCGACGGCCGCGACCGCCCGCCCCACCTCCGCCCGTGGCGGGACGGCTGGCGCCACCTGCGGTTCATGCTGCTCTTCAGCCCGCGGTGGCTGTTTCTCTATCCCGGCCTCGCGCTGCTCGCGATCGGCGCGGCCGGATTCGTCGCCCTGCTGGGCGGGCCGGTCTCGTTCGGCTCCGTCCGGCTCGACGTGCATACGCTGCTCTACGCCGCGGCCAGCGTGCTGTGCGGCTTCCAGGCCTGCGCCTTCGCGGTAATCTCGCAGGCCTTCGTCGTGGAGGCCGGCCTCGCCCCGGTTTCCGCCGCGACCCGCGCCCGCCTCGAGCGCATCAATGTCGAGAGCTGCCTGGTGGCCGCCGCCCTTCTCGCGCTCGTCGGGCTGGGGCTCAGCCTCAATGCGGTGCGGCTCTGGGGCAGCGAGCGCTTCGGCGACCTCGTCCCGGCCCACATGCTGCGCTGGGTCGTGCCGGCGGTCACCTGCCTGGTGCTCGCGACGCAGGTTGCGCTCGGCGGCTTCTTCCTCGGCCTGATCCGGCTGCGGCTGCGGCGATGAAACGCTCCTCCGCCGTCGCGCTCGGATTCCTGCTGCTGGCGCTTGCGGCCGGCGGATTGCGCCAGGCGCAGACCATCCGGATGCTGCCCGGCGAGCAAGTGAGGTTCGGCGTCCAGCACGCCGTCGCGTGGGATCCCGCCACGCGCCAGCTCCGCCGCACCGGCGCCGACCCGTATGTGTGGCTCACGCTGCCGGACCCCGGCCCGGTGCGGTCGGTCACGTTCGAGTTCGCCGGCCGGCCCGCGGACGGACCGACCAGGTTTTATGTGTACCAGTCGTCCGCCTATCTCCCGGACATCGAACTCGACGACTCCCATGTGGTGCTGGGCTGCGTGACGCCGAGCGCGGACCGTTACTCGATCCGGTGGAATCTCGACGACTCACAGGTGGTAAGGCTCGACCTGCCCGACGACCTGATGTCGCCGGTGGAATTGCGCCGGGTCACGGTCGTGTCGGCATTCCACGGTCCCTGGCTGGCCTCGCTGATGTGGCTGCTGCTCGGCGCGGCGGCGCTGGCCGGAGGCGGCCCGCGCCTCGCGGCGATGCTGCGTCACCGGCCGTGGCTTGAGCCGGCCATGCTCCTCGGCTTGGTCGCCCTCAAGCTCGGGCTGGCGTCTGACCTCCACCTTGCCGTGCTCCCGGAGGCCCGCCATGACGACCTGCTGTTTGTTGCGCAGGCGCAGTCCCTGCGTGAGGGAAACTGGCTCGGCGCCTTTGACGAGCTCACGCTGGCCAAGGGTCCGGTCTACCCGTTGTTCCTGGCTGCGGTGGGCTGGAGCGGCTGGCCACTCCTCCGGGTCGAGACGCTCGTGCACGCCCTCGCGGTCATCCTGCTCGTGCGGGCGCTGCGGCCGCTCCTGCCGTCCCCCGCCGCCAGGCTTTTGCTGGGCGCGCTCCTGCTCTTCGATCCGCACACCCTGTCCGGGGCGGCCGTGGGCCGCATGCTGCGCAGCGGGCTTCAGCCAGCGCTGACCCTCCTCACGGTCGCCGGGTTCATCGGCCTCGCGACCCGCATCCGTGGGCCCGGCGCGGCGGCGTTCGCGTGGAGTCTGCTCGCGGGGATCTCGCTCGCCCTGTTCTGGCACTGTCGCGAGGAGGGCCTGTGGCTCCTCCCTTCGTCCGCCCTGCTGCTGGCGGTGGCCGTGGTCGCCGCCTGGCGAGCCGGCGCGCTTGGCCGCGGGCGACGTCTCCTCATTGCCATTCTGCCGCTCGGCCTGTTCCTGGCCAGCGGGGAAGCCCTTCGCGCCGTCAACCGCCAAGCGTACGGCTCGGCCATCACCGTCGATGTCCGCGACGGCTCGTTCCCGGCCGCTTACGGCGCGCTGCTGCGGGTGACTCCGGACCATTTTGCGCCGCGGGTGCCCGTGAGCCAGGCCACGCGCCGCCGCGCCTACGAGGCCAGTCCCGCCTTCGCGGAGCTGCGTCCGTATCTCGAGGGCGAGATCGGCCGCCGTTGGGCCGATATCAGCCAAGGTGCCGAACCGGATGCCTCGGCCACGGGGGAGATCCAGGGCGGATGGTTCCAGTGGGCCTTGCGCGAGTCGGCCGCCGCCGCCGGACACTACCGGACGGCGGCGGACGCCAACGCTTATTGGGCGCGGGTCGCGCGCGAGCTGAATGCAGCCGCGGATGCGGGCCGGCTGCCCGCCGGCCCGCGGCGGTCCGGTTTCGTGCCGCCGTGGAACCAGGCGCGCCTTGCTCCCCTGCTTCGCGGCCTCGGCCGCGCTTGCGCCGTGGCGGCGACGTGGTCGGACTTCAGCGTGCAGTTTCCGCCGCGGGCGGTGCCGGCGGCCACGCGGACGGCGGTTGAGGCCATCACGCACGAGCGGGTCGCCACCAGCCTCTCGCCGGCGACGCGCCGCACGGCGGCGCGGCTGACCCTGGCGGATCTCTACCGCTGGGCCGGCTGGCCCGTCGCGGTCCTCACGCTGGTGTCCGTCGCGGCGGCGCTCCTGCGTGCCCGCCGGGAGACGCCGGCACGGGCGGCGGTCCTGGTGGCGCTCGGGGGCGGGGTGCTGGCGCTCCTGCTGATCGTCGCGCTGGTTGACGCCACCTCGTTCCACGCGGCGCACGCGATGTACCTCGCACCGGCGAGCCCGCTGCTGCTCGCGCTGTGGGTGCTCGGGCCGGCGTGGGCGCGACCCGATCCCGCGGCCCGCGGCGGAACCCGCGCTTGCGCTGCTGCGGATTTCCCCGTTGCCTCTCGCCCCAGCCCATGAGCCAAAGCATCAAGGATCCCTCTGAATTGCAGAGCATCTACGAGCACCGTTTCAGCTCGATGCTCGAGTACCGGACGGCGGTGTGGCGGATCCTGACGACGAGTTTCTTCCAGCAGTTTGTGCGCCCGGCGGACAGCGTGCTCGACCTGGGGTGCGGCTACGGCGAGTTCATCAACCACATCGCGTGCCGCGAGCGCCACGGCATGGACCTGAATCCGAAATCGCCGGCCTACCTCGCGCCGGGCGTGAAGTTTATCGCGCAGGACTGCTCGACCCCGTGGCAGCTACCCGACGCCTCGCTCGACGTGGTGTTCACGAGCAATTTCTTCGAGCACCTGCCGGACAAGAAGGCCCTGCGCGACACGCTGGTGGAGGCGCACCGCTGCCTGAGGCCGGGGGGACGGCTCATCGCCCTTGGGCCGAACATCAAGTACGTGCAGGGCGCCTACTGGGATTTCTGGGACCATTTCCTGTGCCTCACCGAGATGTCGCTCGGCGAGGCGCTCGAGAACAACGGTTACCGCGTCGTCCGGTCGCACGCGCGCTTCCTGCCATACTCGATGGTGAACGTCCCGCGCTATCCCGTCGTGTTGCTGCGGGCCTACCTCGCGCTGCCTTTCCTCTGGCCGGTCTTCGGCAAACAGTTCCTGGTCGTGGCCGAGAAGGTCTGAGCCCGACTTGTTTCGAGCCGCCCAGGATATTGGTGGACAACGGTTTGATCCGGGTCCCGACCCCGGGCGAACCCCGGGGCAAAATCGCCCGGCGGAGTGGTGGATTTGCCCGGGTGAATTGTCTATGATGGGTGAAGTGAGCCACCCATCTTCCCGCCATGCCTGACGAGCCTTCCGCCGCCTCGGGATTCACCCGTCTTTACCGGGCCACCGTGGACCCGCTGCGGCGCTACCTGACCCGCCTGCTCGGCGACCCGGCCGAGGCGCAGGACATCGCGCACGATGCGTACCTGCGCGTCTACCCGAAGATCGAGGACCACACGGCGCAGAAACCCGAGGCACTGCTGTACACGACCGCGCGCCGCCTCGCGTTCAACCGCCTCAAGCGGCGCAAGATTTCACCAATCTCCGGCGGCGAGGCGAACTACGAGACCGCGGCATCCGCGCAGCCCGGGGTCGCCCAGCAGGTGATGGCCCGCCAGGAATTCCAGCAGCTTGAGCGCGCGATCGCGCAGCTCCCCGAGGGCTGCCGCAACGTGCTGCTCCTGCGCAAGGTCGAGCTGCTCTCCCACCAGGAGATCGGCCGGCGCCTCGGCATCGCCGTCAGCACGGTCGAAAAACAGCACGCCCGCGCCCTCCGGCTCCTTCGCTCCTCCCTCACCGCCGAGTTTGCCCCGGCCTCCGCCCCCCAACCGCAAACGGAGATCCGCCCATGAACCCTTCCCTCCCCGCCTTCAACCCCGCCGCCGATGAACAGGCCTCGCTCTGGGCCGCCCGGCTGGACGGTTCCGTGCTCTCCGCCGGCGAGCGCGTCGCCCTCGACGCCTGGCTCGCCTGCGATCCGGTGCACCGCGAGCTGCTGAGCCAGTACTGCCAGTTCTCCGCCGATCTCGAGCAGAGGCTGCCCGCGCTCGTGGCCGCCCACGCCATCGATCTCCCGCCCGTTGGCATCCGCCGCCGCGCCGCGTGGGGTGGCTGGGCCGCCGGCCTCGCCCTCGCCGCCGCGGCCGCGGTGGCCGTGATCTTCTGGCCGGGCCGCCCAGCCAGCCAGCGGCAGGACCGGGCCACGCCCGCCGGCCAGCGGCAGTCCCTCACGCTCGCCGACGGCAGCATGATCGATCTCAACGCCCAGACCAATATCCAGATCGAGATCACCGGCCACAGCCGCCAGGTGCGGCTCGCCGCCGGCGAGGCGTTCTTCGTCGTCCACAAGGATCCGTCGCGCCCGTTCGTGGTGGAGACCCCGGCCGGCTCCGTGCGGGTGACCGGCACGAAATTCGACGTCCGCGCCGACCGGGACGGCCAGTTCGAGGTGACCGTGCTCGAGGGCTCCGTGCAAACCCACCCCCTCGGGGCGGGCGGCACACCCGCCGCTCCGCGGGCCCTCGCGCCGGGCGACCAGCTGTCCGCCAGCCCCGCGGGCGTCGAGGTCCGCAAGCTGACCCCCGCGGAGGTCGAGGACGCCGTGGCGTGGCGCCAGGGCCAGATCGTCTTCAACGGCGTCCCGCTGCGCGACGCGCTCGCCCGGTTCGCCCGGTACCACGGCCGCGGCATCATCGTCGCGCCCGAGGTGGCCGACCGGCGGGTCGGCGGCCGGTACAGTCTTGATGACCTCGACGGCTTTTTCAGCTTCATCGAGGAAGGCCTCCAGGTCCGGGTCACGCGCGAGCTCAATGGCACGGTGCGGGTCAGCGCCCGCAGCGTCCGGTAGGCGAATGCGGAGCCGGCCCGCCGGGCGCGACGCCGCGTCGCCCCGGACCCCGGACCGCCCCGCGCCCCCCCCCCCCCACCCCCCCCCCTGCGTCCCCTCCGCCCCCCCCCCGCCTGGCCCCGCCTCCGGGGCCGCCCGCCCCCGCCGCTCCCCGGCGCGGCC
>JAFEGX010000027.1 GCA_018239675.1 Verrucomicrobiota bacterium | reverse complement strand
CTTCGGATTCCGCCTCACTTTTTGAACGCGCCAAGCAGCTCATTCCCGGCGGAGTCAATTCTCCCGTCCGGGCTTTCCGTTCCGTCGGCGGCGCGCCGTTTTTCGTCAAGGCGGCGCGCGGCGCCACGCTCGTCACGGCGGACGACAAGGAGCTGATCGACTTCGTCTGCACCTGGGGCCCCGCGATCCACGGGCACAACCACCCGCGCATCAAGGCCGCCATCGCCGACGCGCTGGAGCGCGGCACCTCGTTCGGCACGCCGAATCCCTCCGAGGTCGAGATGGCCGAGCTCATCGTCCGGTTTATCCCGGCGATCCAGAAGGTCCGCATGTGCAACAGCGGCACCGAGGCCACCATGTCCGCCATCCGACTCGCGCGCGGATTCACGAAGCGCGACAAGATCATCAAGTTTGCCGGTTGCTACCACGGCCACTCGGACTCGCTGCTGATCAAGGCCGGCTCCGGTGCCCTCACCCACGGCAATCCCGACAGCGCCGGGGTCCCGGCGTCGTTCGCCCAGGAAACCGTGGTGCTGCCCTACAACGACCGCGCGGCGCTCGAGGCCGCCTTCGCGGCCAATCCCGGCCAGATCGCCGGGGTGATCCTCGAGGCCTATTGCGGCAATGTCGGCTTCATCATGCCGGACCCGGGCTACCTGGCCTTTGTCCGGGACCTCACCCGCCGGCACGGCGCGGTGCTGATCTTCGACGAGGTCATGACCGGCTTCCGCATCGCGAAGGGCGGCGTGCAGGAGCGCGAGCAGATCACGCCGGACCTGACCTGCCTCGGCAAAATCATTGGCGGCGGGCTGCCGGTGGGAGCCTTCGGCGGCCGCGCCGACATCATGGACCACCTTGCACCGCTCGGCCCGGTCTACCAGGCCGGCACGCTCAGCGGGAACCCGCTCGCCATGGCGGCCGGCATTGCGGCCCTGCAGCTGCTCGAGGAACTGAACCCGTATGCGCGGCTCGACGCGCTGGGCCGCCAGCTGCGCGACGCCGTGACCGCGGCGGCCAGGGCCAAGGGAATCCCGGTGCAGGTTCCGCAGTGCGGCTCGATGTTCAGCATCTTCTTCACCGCGACGCCGGTCCGCGACTACGCGACCGCGCTTACCGGCGACGCGAAGCTGTTCGGCCGCTTCTTCCACGCCTGTCTCGACCGCGGCGTTTACCTCGCCCCCAGCGCCTATGAGGCGGGCTTCCTCAGCACGGCCCACGAGGGCGCGGCGATTGACCGCGCCTGCGAGGTGCTATCGACCTCTTTGAAGTCGCTCTAGAGCAGGATCAGTGGCCCACGAAAGACACGGAACACGCGGAAGGGTTTTGCTTCGGTGCGCCCGTGCACAGATCGGTGTCCAGCTGAGGCTCAGCTCGGCATGGTCCATTCGAATTCCTTCCGCGTATTCCGTGTCTTCCGTGGGCCATCCCTTCAAAAGCCCATCTTCACCGCGTCAGCCTCTCGGGTGCGCCTTGGCGTGAATGTCCTTCAGCCGCGCCACGCTCACGTGGGTGTAGACCTGCGTCGTGGTGAGCTGGGCATGGCCGAGGAGCTCCTGCACGAGCCGCAGGTCGGCGCCGGCATTGAGCAGGTGCGTCGCGTAGGAGTGCCGAAGCTTGTGCGGAGTCAGGTCCATCGGCAGCTCGGCGTGCGCGAGGTAGCGTTTCAGCAGGAGCTGAACCTGCCGCACCGGCAGGCGGCGGTGGTGGGCGTCGATGATCACCGGCGAGTGCGGCAACGTGTGCCGGGCATGCTCGGAGCGGAAGGTGGCCAGAAGCGCCGTGGCCACCTTGCCCAGCGGGCACAGCCGCTCCTTCCGGCCCTTGCCGAGGACGCGGGCCACGCCGTCGTCGAGGTCGATCGTGCCGTAGTTCAGGCCCACGAGCTCGCTGATGCGCAGCCCGCCGCCGTAGAGGAGCTCCATCACGAGCCGGTCGCGCCGGGCGGTGAACTCGTCCAACTGGCCCGCCGCCAGCAGCTGCTGGGGTGCGGCCAGAAGCCGGGTCATCTGCTCCTCGGTCAGGAATTTGGGCAGGCGCCGTTCGAGCTTCGGGAGCGGCACGCCGACGAACGGATTGCGCGCCACGCGCTCCCGCCGCAGCCAGAACTTGTAGAACGCGCGTAGGCCGGAAACGTGATTATGCAGCGTGCGGCGGCCGTAGCGGCGCTGTGACTCGATGATGAAGTCGCGCACCTCCCGCGAACCGAGCCGGTCGAGTCCGCGGTCGGCCAACCCGGCGCCCTTCAGCCAGGCGTGGAAATCAGCGAACGCCTGCCAGTAGTTGCGCAGCGTGTACGGCGAATAGCGGCGCTCGTGGAGCAGGTGCTCCGCGAACGGGGTCCACCACTCGTCCCGGACGTCGGCCGGAAGGTCAGGCAGGGGCGGCTTGGACGCGTTGCTCGACATCGCGCATCACCTGGGTGGCGTGCTGGCGCAGCGCGCCCTCGGCATCGAGCCCCTTTTCCCGCGCCGCCGCGGTCAGCTCGAAGAGCATCCGGCCGAGAGACTCGCTCGTGAGGTAGCGGCTGAGGGCGTGGACCTGCGCCCCGTCGACGCTCTTCTCCGCCGGCAGCTGGTCCTTCTGAATCTGCTTCCACACCGCCTCGGCAAACATCAGGGCCGGGAGCTTCGGCGGCAGGTGCTTGAACACGCCGCTCTTGGCCGGGCCGTTCTTCTTCTCACCCGCCTTGATGACCTCCCACTGGGCGATCACCTGGTCGGAGGTGTCGAGCTTGCCGTCGCCGAACACATGCGGATGCCGCCGGACGAGCTTGTCGTTGATGTCCCGCGCCACGTCCTCGAAATTGAAGTGACCCGCCTCCTCGGCGAGACGGGCGTGGAAGACAATCTGGATCAGCACGTCGCCCAGCTCCTCCCGCATGTGCGGCAGGTCGTGGCGGTCGATGGTGTCGATCAATTCGCTCACCTCGTCGATCAGGCAGCGCACCAGCGTCGCGTGGTTCTGTTCCTGGTCCCAGGGGCAGCCGCCCGGCTCACGCAACCGGGCCATGGTCCGGCAAAGGTCCTCGATGGCACTCATGGGGATATGGCCGCAAAAAGCCGCCCAAAGCGCAAAAGGAAAACCCGGGACCGAGCCGATTGTTTCTTGCCCCGGACGCGCCTCTTTGCGGCTATTGCCCGGCATGTCCGACAAGCTCACGGAAATCATGGCCTGGAAGCGGCGTGAGATCGCCCCGCTGATCCGTCCGGTCGATCCGGCGGAGCTGGCCGACCTGCACGCCCGGCTTCCCCGGCCGCCGTCGTTCGCGGGCGCTCTGCGCCGGACCGACGGCCGCCTCGCCGTGGTCGCGGAAATCAAGCGCCGCTCGCCGTCCGCCGGCGACATCAAGGCCGGCGCGTCCTCCCTTGAGCAGGCCCGCCGCTACCAAGCCGCCGGCGCCGATGCCCTCTCGGTGCTGACCGATGAAAAGTATTTCGGCGGAAATCTGGCCGACTTGACCGGCGTCACCGCGCATTTCCGGTCGACACCGCCCGCGGTTCCCTGCCTCCGGAAGGACTTCATGGTCCACCCGATCCAGGTGCGGCAGGCCCGCGAGGCCGGGGCCAGCGCCATCCTTATCATTGTCCGAGCCCTCGCGGATGCCGAGATCCGCCCCCTGGCCCAGGCCGCCGCCGCCGCCGGTCTCGACGCCCTCTACGAGATCCATGAGGAATCCGAACTCGACCGCGCCGTCGCCCACGGCGCGAAGATCATCGGCGTGAACAACCGGGACCTCGCGATCTTCCAGACCGACCTCGGTCTCAGCGAACGCCTCATCCCGCGGTTTCCGCGCGGCGTGACCGCCGTCAGCGAAAGCGGGATCGCCTCCGGGGCCGACGCCGCCCGCGTCCGGGCGGCCGGCGCGCATGCCGTGCTGGTCGGCGAATCGCTGATGCGGGCCACCGACCCGGGCGCCCTGATTGCCAGCTTCCGGGCCACCTGATGCCGCTCTCCCCCAGCGCGACCCGCGAACTCCTCGCGCGGCTGGGCCACCAGCCGAAGCGCTTCCTCGGGCAGAATTTCCTGGTCGACGGCAACATCGTCCGGAAGTCCCTCGAACTCGCCCAAGTGGGTGCAGAGGACGTCGTCATCGAGGTGGGCCCGGGGCTCGGCACTCTGACCGGCGCGCTGCTCGAAGCGGGCGCGGAGGTATGGGCGGTCGAGAAGGATCGCCATCTCCACCACCACCTTGAGGAATCGCTCGTTCCGTCGGCCGGCGGGCGCCTTCACCTCCTCGAAGGTGATGCGGTCGAATCGCCGCTCGCGGGATTTCCGGGCAATCGGCCTTTCAAGATCGTGGCCAACCTGCCCTACGCGGTCTCGACGCCGTGGATGGACGCGGTCCTGTCCGGCCCGCTGCCGGACCGGATGGTCCTGATGCTCCAGCAGGAGGCGGCGCAGCGCTATGCGGCGCGGCCGGGGGGCAAGGACTTCGGCGCGATCTCGATCTTCCTCCAGTCGGCCTACGAAATTGCGCCGGGGCACCGGGTGGATGCAGCCTGCTTCTACCCCAAGCCGGAGGTCGAATCGTACCTCCTGCACCTGGTCCGCCGCGGGACGCCACACGTGTTCGCGTCGGCCGCCAAGACCGTGATCCGCGCGTGCTTCCAGCAGCGACGCAAGCAGCTGGGCGGGCTGCTGCGCGGGCTCCTCCCGGACGGGGGCGCCGCCTGGCTGGCGGAATTGACCCGGGCGGGATTCACCGCCCAGGCTCGCGCCGAGACCATTCCCGTGGAACTTTGGCAGCGGCTCGCGGTATCAGGAAGATAGCCCCGGCTTGAAAGCCGGGGCGGTCCGCTGCAATAGTCATGACGATGTTGCGCACCATCCTGCTTTCCTCGCTGCTGCTGGGGGCGCCGCTCCTCGCGCAGGTGGAAGACACCGCGCCCGGTTTGATGGGGCGCGTCGAGGGACGCGTGTACATTTCGCCCACCGGCACCTTCCGCATGCCGATCCCGGTCCTGCCCGAGCTCGGCGGAACGATCCGTGACACCGACAATGTCGTCACCTTCCAGGACGCCTTCAATCTCCACGTCAGCATCGGCGTGTTCGCGCAGGACGCCACGCAACGGTGGGAGCTGTCCACCCGCGGCCTGAAGGACTACCTGGCCTTTTTCTTCAGCTCGTACGTCATGCCGGATTTCCAGCACGCCTTTCCCGGGGGCAGCGTCGAGAGCGTGGTGTTCACGCCGGGAGTGATGGACGGGGCGCTGATCGCCTACACGCTCCTGCCGAACGGCTCGATGTTCGCGGCCAAGCGGGCGATCCTCGGGGCGGACGACACGCCCATCGTTGCCAAGCGCGGCAATCTCATCTTCGTCCGCAACGGCAACATCTACGTGATCACCACCGAGCTGGCCGAGCGGGTCACCGAGCGCAGCACCTACCACAAGACCACGGAGGAGGAGAACCAGATCCTCCGCGAGCGCCTCGTCGACCTGGCCAACAAGATGGAGTTCACCCGACCCGCGTCGCCTTAGGCGGATCGAGGGACGAGTGACCAGGGCCACGAATCCGGATTGGTGCCTAGCCAAGCTCGTCACTAGTCACTCGTCCCTCGTCACTGGCCGCGCATCACTGGCCGCAACGCGGCCGAGTCCTTTTCGCTCGCGACGCTGCCGAGGGGCCGCATTCTTGCCGCATGACCCTGCAGGGCTTCCTGACCTTTCTCATCCTGGGCGCGCTGGCCGGCTGGATCAGCGGGCTGATCAGCAAGGGCAAGGGCTTCGGCGTGGCCGGCAACATGATCGTCGGCATCATCGGCGCCTTTCTCGGCGGATTCGGCTTCGGGCTGGTCGGCATCTCGGCCCACAGCTTCATCGGCCAGCTGATCTTCGCGGTGCTCGGCGCGCTGGCGTTTCTCTGGCTGCTCCGGTTCATCAAGAAATGACGCGTCATCCGAAGAACAGGGCGCGACAGAAGTTCTCACAGGAGGAAACGGAGAGAACGGAGGCGGCATTGCCATGGACTCCGGACACGCATTCTTTCTGATGCGTTCGACGTCGTGACGATTGGAGTTTCTTGAGGAACCCCTCGCCTTCGGCCTCTCCGTTTCTTCCTGTGCAAACTAGGCCCATGACCATCCGCGACGCCCGCGAGTCCGACCTGCCAGCCATCGTTGGCATCTACAATTCGATCGTCCTAGGGCGCATGGTGACCGCCGACCTTGAGCCGGTGACGGTCGCCAGCCGGGTGGCGTGGCTGCAGGCCCATGACCCGGCGCGGCGCCCGGTGTGGGTCGCGGAGGACGGTCACGAGATCGTGGGCTGGCTCAGCTTCGACACGTTCTATCCCCGGGCCGCATACGACGGCACGGCAATGATCGCGCTCTATGTAACCGAGGCCCGGCGCCGCTCCGGGCTTGGCCAGGAACTGCTCGACCGAGCGGTGACGACGGCCCCGCGGCTCGGGCTCCATACCCTGCTTGGGTACATCTTCGCCCACAATGAACCCAGCCTTCGTTTCTTTGAGAAGAACGGGTTTGCACGCTGGGCCCACCTCCCCCGCGTCGCCCGCCTCGATGGAATCGAAC
Organism: Verrucomicrobiota bacterium; assembly: GCA_018239675.1. Taxonomy (GTDB): domain Bacteria; phylum Verrucomicrobiota; class Verrucomicrobiia; order Opitutales; family Opitutaceae; genus Opi-474. The sequence continues at coordinate 37,245 of JAFEGX010000027.1, read as the reverse complement.
GCGACCTGCTCATCCTGGGCCGCCGGCTCGGGCCGTGACTTCCGCCATGCTCCGCCACCTGATTCTTGTCGCTCTCATCCTACCTGCCGTCCTCCGGGCGGCCGAAGCCACTCCTGCTCCCATGAAGAACCCGACGTTCGGACTCGTCATCCACGGAGGCGCGGGCGTCATCCTGCGCGAGAACATGCCACCCGCGCTCGAGGCGGAGTACCGCGCCAAGCTCGGCGAGGCGCTGGCCGCCGGCTATGCGATTCTTGACCGCGGCGGGCCGGCGCTCGACGCGGTCGTGGCCGCCATCCGGGTCATGGAAGACTCGCCCCTCTTCAACGCCGGCAAGGGCGCGGTCCTGAACGCGGAGGGCGTTTGCGAGCTGGATGCCTCGATCATGGACGGCCGCACCCTCGCGGCCGGCGCCGTCGCCGGGCTGCACCACATCCGGAACCCGATCACGCTGGCGCGCGACGTGATGGAAAAATCCGGCCACGTCCTGATGATCGGCGACGGTGCGGAGACCTACGCCAAAAAGCTGGGGTACGCGCTGGAGCCCGCCGAGTACTTCATCACCGAAGTCCGCCGGCAGCAGCTGGAGCAGGCCCGCCGCATCGAGGCCGGCGGCAAGCCGTCGGCGGCCCTCCTGCGGGAGCGGATCGGCTCGGGCAATCCCGGCGACGAATACCGGGTGAACGAATTCAAGTACGGCACCGTGGGCTGCGTCGCCCTCGACCGCGCGGGCAACCTCGCCGCCGGCACCTCCACCGGCGGCCTCACCAACAAGCGCTACGGGCGGGTCGGCGACTCGGCCGTGATCGGCGCGGGCACCTATGCCAGCAATGCCACCTGCGCGCTGAGCGCCACGGGCCAGGGCGAGTATTTCATCCGCGAAGTGGTCGGTCACGACGTCGCCGCCCAGATGGCCTACCGCAACGCGAGCCTGGCCGACGCCGCCGCGGACACAATCCGGCGCATTGGCGAGCTCGGCGGCAGCGGCGGCGTCATCGCCCTCGACCGCCACGGCAACGTCGCCATGCCCTTCAACACCCCCGGCATGTACCGCGGCGTGCACCTCTCGACCGGCCAGCCCGTGATCGAATTCTACGGCCCCGACGCGCCGCAGTGACGAAGGCCGAGTGACGAGTGACCGGATTTCCGGCGGCCAGGCCGCCCGGTCTCACCTGTTTTGCGCTCCACTCGGCCCTTAACCAAGACACCATTGCCAGTTTCAGTTCGTTAAGCGGGAGCAGCTCGATTTCGCGCTTGGTGTAGCCATCGCGCTCCAACCGTTCAGAGTGCGCCGCCCTGAAGGCGAGGAACTTCGTTCTGATCTCCGACGCCGGACGCGTTCTGCCCTGCGCCTCTTGCACCAGCCAGTTGCGCACGGCTTCGATCATTTTCCACGGCTGATTGCCGTGGGACTTGATATCGGCGCCGGCCAGATCAGAAAGGGCCTTTTGGTAGCCCCATCGGCGTTTCTCCAGAACCAGGAACCGCTTCCGCGAAAACCTGCGGCCGCCATACCACTTGCATCCGCAGTCAATGCCCAGCTCGAGCGGCATATTGAGACGGAAGTACTCGCCTTTGCGTTCCGCCCGACAGCGCGACAAGTCATGAATACCGAAGCGTGACTCCCGGATGAGTCTGTGAATCTTGCTCAGTCGCAGTTCGCCGCCATCCGAGCGCTCGAACGCGATGCGCGGCTGAAGTCCCAAATAAAGCGTCGTAAAGATGAGCGGCCGAAACAGCGGATGATAGTCCGCGTCAAAGGGACAATTGATGAACACACTGCGATCATAGGTCGCCATTCCTAGCGCGTCGCCGAGACCTGACCCGCGTAGCTGATTCTGCTCAGTACGCGTCCATCCTTGGCATGCACATACACACTCAGGCCCGAAGTGCTGGCCAATCTGCGCGCATACACCACAGCCTCAGCGCGCGAATCCTTTCTGGCGGAGGCCCGTGAGGCGCATGACTTCTGGACGAACCAACTGCCGTCCCCGCTGGGAGCGACATGAAGGGTGGCAGCGTGCGACATGCTCACACGATCGCGTGGCTGCAGGTGCCTTTCCAAGCCAATTCCTGATCACACGCCGCGGGCGTGGCGAGTGACAAGACGCAAGAATTCCAGCGGTCAAGCCGCCCGGTCTTGTCACTTGTCACTCGTCCCTCGGCCCTACCCTCACCGGTATCCGGGCAGGAACGCCTTCTCGGCGTCGAACATCTCGAGCGTCATGCGCTTGATCTCCTCAGGACTGCACACGGCCGAGGTGAGCGGATCCAGCATGAGGGCGTAGATCGCGAGCTCCTTGCTCCGCTCGATGCAGGCCTGGGCGCCGAGGTCGAACATCCGCATGTTGGAGTCGCACACCGCCGCCATCTGGCGGGGCAGCGCGCCGTAGCGCGTGGGATTGATGCCGTTGCGGTCGATCATGCACGCGACCTCGACGCAGCCGTCGGCCGGCAGGTTCGTGATCAGCTGCCCGGCGCCGGCGACGTTGTTCATGACGTTCCCGTGGATGCGGAACGGCGTGTCCTTCTCGCGGGCCTCGATGATCCAGCTGGCGTACTCCCAGCTGCGCTCCCACTCCATGGCCTCCTTGCCGGCCAGCATGCGGGCCCGCTGCCGGTCCGCGCCCTTGCGCCATTTCGGCCAGTTGTCCGCATAGAAACTCGTGCCGCCGTCGTAGCCCTCGCGGCTGAAACGCTGGATGAGATCCTTGCGCTTCCGGTAGTACGGCAGGTACTCCGAGAGGTGGCCGCTCGACTCGGTGATGAACGCGCCGAAGTGGAGCATCATGTCCTTTCGAACCAGATCCTTGTGCCACTCGGGCGCCTCCCACTGGTAGTGGTTGACGCGTTTCGGCCGCTTGGGACGGCCCTCCTTGATGGCGCGGGCGAGGTCGGCGGCGGCTTTCCGCTTGAGGAGCGGGTAAAGGTCGCGGCCCCGGTGCTCGAGCTTGGTGAACCAGGCGAGGTGGTTGATGCCCGCGCACTCCCAGTCCATCTCGGCCACCGGCACCCCGGCGCGCTCGGCCAGCAGGTGGCTCGTGCCCTGCACCGAGTGGCACAGGCCCACGATCTGCATGGAGGAGGTGCGGCCGGCGGCCAGGCACATCATCGCCATCGGATTCGTGTAGTTCAGCACGATCGCGTCGGGACAGAGCTCCTCGGCATCCTTCAGCACCTGCAGGAAGACCGGGATGGTGCGCATGGACTTAAACAGGCCGCCCGGCCCGATGGTGTCGCCGATGCACTGGTCGATGCCGTATTTCGCGGGAATGTCGTTGTCGAACCGCACGCAGGCCGTGCCGCTGACCTCGATGCAGTTCACGATGTAGTTTGAGCCGCCCATCACCTTCCGGCGGTCGGCCGAGCCGATCACCTTCCAGTTCGCCTTCCCCAGCTGCTGGGTGAGCCGCGTGACGAGTTTCACCATCGTCTCGAGCCGCTCGCGGTCGATGTCGACCAGCGCGATCGTGCCGCCCTGGTCGCCGGGAATCCGGAGCACGTCGTTCATGAGGCGCGGCGTGAAGGCGCTGCCGGCGCCGAGCATCGTGATCTTGATCGGCCGGAGGATCCGTCCCGGGAGGCCGCGCGCGGCGGCGTCCTGGGTGTGCGAGGCATGGCCGGGTAGTTTGGTTTTCTGGGCGCTCATGGGTAGAATGTGATAATGGGGAACGTGGACGCGGGGTGGCGGTGCGGGACGGCCGCGATCCCAGCACGGAGGACCCCGCTCGCCGATAGCAAAAGGTTGATTCGCGATGTGCATAATGTGATGAACGTTCGATGGCCCTGCCCGATCCGTTCACCGTGGTGCATGTCGGTGCCGAGGAGGAATACGACTCGCCTGACTACCGCTTCGACAACGCCCACCGCGACGGCCCGAACGCGCTCGTGATCCAGCGCACGGTGGCGGGAGCCGCATACTTCCGGGAGGCGGGTGGCACCACCACGGTCGGCCCGGGCCAAGCCATGCTGTTCACGCACGCGGAACCGACCGGTTACGGTTTTCCAGCCGGAAGCCGGGAGTCCTATCGCCTGCGGTTCCTGGCGTTCTCGCCGAACGGGGCGCAGGACCTCTTCGCCCGGATCCGGGCGGACTTCGGCTCGGTGGTCCGCATGCCGGACGAGTCGGAGGCCACGGCCCTGTTTGACGAGGCCATCGAACGCTTCCGGAAACGCCAGTTCCGCGACCGCCTGCACGAATCGGAGCTGGTCTGCCGCCTGCTCACCGCGCTGTACCGGGAGCAGGTCCAGGGCACGCGCCACAGCGACCCTGTCGAGTTCGGTCACCATTACCTGCGGAACCACTTCCGGTCGCCGATCAACCTGAAGGGCGTGGCGCAGAAGTGCGGCGTGAGCCGGGAGCATTTCATCCGCGAATTCAGCGCCCGCTACCGCGAGTCGCCCGGGCTCATGCTGCGACGGCTGCGGCTGGAACACGGGCGCACGCTGCTGGCCGGCACCGAGCTGAGCGTGCAGGACGTGGCCCTCGCCAGCGGCTTCGCCGGCAGCAATGCGTTCTGCCGGGCTTTCCGCACCCGGTTCGGTCATAGTCCCGGCCACTCGCGGCGGCGCGGCACCAGGGAACCATCGTAAGCCGGCGTAATCTTGCTTCCTCCGGCAGCCTTCGCCGCCAAAGGCGCGAAGGATGCCGGGACTGTCCGCCCCTCCTGCCATTGCACCCACCCCGCCCGGTTCAATTGTCACCCGTTACCTTCCCCATGCTGCGCCTTGTCCTGCTGCTTTCCCTGACCCTGTCCCTCAGGGTGGCTGAACCCGCAGTTTTTCCACTCTGGCCGGAGGGCGTACCGGGACTCCTCCCCGGCGCCGCCCCCGAGGTGATCGACGGCGACCAAGGCCGGGCGGTGCATTATCCGTACCTCGCCGAGTTTGCGCCTGCCGTGCCCAACGGCACCGCGCTGGTCGTCTGCCCGGGCGGCGGGTACGTCAACCTCTCCCTCGACAACGAGGGCACGAAGGTCGCGCAGCGATTCAACGCCCTTGGCGTGCGGGTGTTCGTGCTGCATTACCGGCTGAAGGAATATGGCCAGCCGGCACCGTTGCGGGATGTCCTGCGGGCCATCCGGCTCGTGCGCTCCAGCACCGCGGATTTTGGCGTCGATCCGAACCGGATCGGCGTCATGGGCTTCTCGGCTGGCGGGCACCTGGCCGCGTCGGCCGCCACGCTCTTCGACGATCCCGCGGGACGGACCGGCGCACCGCTGGACGCCGTCAGCGCGCGTCCGGACTTCGCCGTTTTGATTTACCCGGTCATCACGATGGACGGCTCGGCCATCACCCACGCTGGTTCGGCGCGGGCACTGCTCGGGGCGTCGCCCACGGATGAACTGCGCGCCCACTATTCGCTCGAGCGGCAAGTTACGGCCCGCACTCCCCCGGTGTTTCTCGCCCACGGGCAGGACGACCGGTCCGTGCCCGTGGAGAACAGCCTGCGATTCTATGCCGCGCTGCGCGCGGCGCACGTCCCGGCCGAGCTCCACGTCTGGCCCCACGGGTCCCACGGCTTTGGCATGCACGCCAACGCCGGTCCGCCCGCGGCCTGGCCCGAGCTCTGCGCCGCGTGGCTGCGCGCCAACCACTTTCTACCCGCCCCCGCCATGACCTCCATCCCGAAGCACCCGTTGCCCTCCACGGTCCTTGACTGGACGAAACTCCCGGTGCACCCGACCAAGATCGGCGAGCGCCGCGAGCTGTTCGACGCGCCGACCGCAACTTTATCCAACCTCGAGGGGCACGTCACCACCGTGCATGCCGGCGAGATTCCGCACCCGGCCCATCAGCACCCGGACGAGGAAATGATTCTCGTGAAGAGCGGCACGATCGAGGTCACCATCAACGGACGGACCGAGACGGTCGGTCCGGGCTCCGTCTGCTTCATCTCCTCCCGCGATCCACATGGCCTCCGCAATCCTGGACCGGGTGACGCGACATATTTCGTGCTGCGGTTCGTCAGCCCGCTGACCCCCGCTCCATAGCTTCGCGCTGTCGAAACTCGCGCCGTCGAGAAGGACGCAGCGTTCTTTTCACAGGAGGAAACGGAGGGAACAGAGACCGGGCAACAGCCTTAACTCTGCTCCCTCTGTTTCCTCCTGTGAAAGAAACGGCTTTCTGCCTACGAGCCGCAGGGTCACTCGATCTTCACGACCTCGAGTTCGGTCGCGCCGCGGGGAAACTTGAACGGCACCTTCTGACCCAGCCGGGCGTTCATCAGCGCCTTGGCGATCGGCGACAGCCAGCTGACCTCGTTGCGCTCGAAGTCGGCCTCGTCAACGCCAACGATGCGGTAGACCGAGGTCACGCCCTTCGTGTCCCGGACGGTGACGGTCGAGCCGAACGCCACCTGGTTGGGCACCGTGCCGGTGGGCGGCACGATCTCCGCGGTCGAGAGACTCTGCTGGAGGTAACGGATGCGCTGGTCCAGCTGCGCCAGTTCCCGCTTTGCCTCCGGGTCCGTCGCAGCCGCCGGGGCGAGCGCGGGACGTTTCTCATCGAGCATGTTCGCCAGCTCGGTCCGCAGGCGCTTGGCGCCTTCGGCGGTCATGTAGTTCTTGGCGCCGGGCGGGAGCGGCGAGACGAGGGCCGGCACGACTGGCTCCTCGGTTTCGTCGTCTTCGCGGGTGAATGCCTTGCTCATGAGCATACCATAGCGGGTTTCCCTTGTTCCTTCAATCCGGCAAACGCCGCCGCCGCCCGGATTTCTGTGGCGTCCCCGCGGGACGGCGGGCAGCCTCGAGCCTTCCCCGCCCCGTCCCATGTGCGCCAAAATCGAGATTCCAGAGGCCCTGAAGTCGAACCTGCCTCAATCCAGCTGGGGCAAGGTGCTCGCCGCGACGCCCATCATCATGACCGTGATCGCCACCGCGCTGGCCGGGCTTGCCTCCAGCGAGATGACGCGGGCGCAATACGACCGCTCGCTCGCCGCGCAGCTGCAGTCGAAGGCGGGCGACCAGTGGAGTTACTTCCAGGCCAAGCGCCTGCGGGCCGCATTGCAGCGCAACACGCTCGACGTGCTGCGCGGCACCACCGGCGCCCGCACCCTCGACGCGGCGGCGCTCTCGGCCCGGCTGGCGTCAACCCCGCTCCGGGATCTCCTCGCGAGCGCCAATGGCACCGCCGCCCTCGCGTCCCTGGCCCACGGCGCGCTGCCGGCCGCCGGCGGTGAGCCGCACCTGGGCCCGTCGATTGCGGCCGTCTTGACCGCCATCGACGCCGGCCAGCCCGACGCGGAGATCAACGCCCTGCTCGCGAAGGTGAAGGAGGCCGACCTGACGACGGCGGCGGCGGATTCCGCCCAGCGGGTCCGCGCCTTTGACGTGGCGCTGAAGCCGGTGAACGCCCTGATTGATGCGGTCGAGAAGGAACTCGCCCGGAACCCGGCGGACGAACTCGCCCGCGATTTCACCCAGGCCCGGCTCACCTATGCCGCCCAGCGCTATGACGCGGAGTCGCGGCAGAATCAGGTGGTGGCCCAATTGCTCGAGCTGCAGGTCCGGAAGGGCAACCTCTCCGCCGAGCGGCACCATTCCCGCAGCCAGCGCTTCTTCTACGGCATGCTGGCGGCCCAGCTGGCGGTGATCATCTCGACCTTCTCGATTGCGGCGCAGAAGCGAAATTTCCTCTGGGCCCTTGCCGCCACGGCCGGCGCCGCCGCGGTGGCCTTCGCCGCCTACGTCTACCTCTACGTCTAGGCCCGCGCCGGAGATTGCCTTTGACCGTGTCAGTCGGCGGCCCTTACGTGCAGGCTGACCAGCTGCCCATTTTTTCACCATGTCCGCGAATCCCACCATCATCTACACCAAGACCGACGAAGCGCCCGCGCTCGCCACGTATTCCCTCCTGCCGATCGTGCAGGCGTTCACCAAGCACGCGGGAATCAATGTGGAAACGCGCGACATTTCCCTGGCCGGCCGGATCATCGCCAGTTTTCCCGAGGCCCTCACGCCGGAACAGCGCCTCAATGACGATCTCGCCGAGCTCGGCGCCCTCACGCTCAAGCCCGAGGCGAACATCATCAAGCTGCCCAACATCAGTGCCTCCGTGCCGCAGCTGGTCGAGGCGATCACCGAGCTCCAGGGCAAGGGCTACCAGCTCCCGGACTTTCCGGCCGACCCGAAGACCGACGCCGAGAAGGAGATCCGCGCGCGCTACGACAAGGTGAAGGGCAGTGCCGTCAACCCGGTTCTCCGCGAGGGCAACTCGGACCGCCGCGCCCCCAAGGCCGTCAAGGACTACGCCCGCAAGCATCCACACTCCATGGGCGCCTGGTCCCCCACCTCGAAGACGACCGTCGCCACGATGGGCCGGGAGGATTTCTTCGCGAACGAGAAGTCGGTCACCGTGGCTGCCCCCACGACCGTCCGGATTGAGTTCGTGCCCGCCGCGGCCGGCGCGAAGCCCGTCGTCCTGAAGGAAAAGACCCCGCTCAAGGCCGGCGAGATCCTCGACGCCACCATCATGAGCAAGCGCGCGCTCGTCGCCTTCTACGAGGAGCAGATCGCGCGCGCCAAGCGCGAGGGGGTGCTGTTCTCGCTGCACCTGAAGGCCACGATGATGAAGGTGTCCGACCCGATTCTCTTTGGCCACGCCGTCCGGGTGTTCTTCAAGGGCGTCCTCGCCAAGCATGCCGCCGTCCTCGCCCGGCTCGGCGTCGACGTGAACAACGGCTTCGGCGACCTCGTGGAGAAGATCAAGACCCTGCCCGCCGACCAGCGCGCCGCGATCGAGGCCGACATCCGGGCCGCGTTCGCCGACGGCCCGGCGGTTGCGATGGTCAATTCCGACCAGGGCATCACCAACCTCCACGTCCCGAGCGACGTGATCGTCGACGCCTCGATGCCCGCGATGATCCGCGCAGGCGGCAAGATGTACGACGCGAAGGGGAAAATGCAGGAGACCCTCGCGGTGATCCCCGACAGCAGCTACGCCGGCGTGTACCAGGCGACGATCGACTTCTGCCGGCAGCACGGCGCCTTCGACCCGCGCACGATGGGGTCGGTCCCCAACGTGGGCCTCATGGCGCAGGCGGCCGAGGAGTATGGCTCCCACAACAAGACCTTCCCGATCCCCGCGGCGGGCGCGGTCTGGGTGACGGACGACACCGGCAAGGTGCTGCTGGAGCATGCCGTGGAGGAAGGCGACATCTGGCGCGCTTGCCAGACGAAGGACGCGGCCGTGCAGGACTGGGTGAAGCTCGCGGTAAACCGCGCCCGGCTGAGCGCGACGCCCGCCGTGTTCTGGCTGGATGCCCGCCGCGCCCATGACGCCCAGGTGATCGCCAAGGTGAAGGCCGCGCTGGCCAAACTCGATACCACCGGCCTCGACCTGCGAATCCTCGCGCCCGCGGAGGCGACGCGCCACACGCTCGCGCGCCTGAAGGCCGGGCAGGACACGATCTCGGTCACGGGCAATGTGCTCCGCGACTACCTCACCGACCTCTTCCCGATCCTCGAGGTGGGCACCAGCGCCAAGATGCTCTCGATCGTGCCGCTGATGAACGGCGGCGGGCTCTTCGAGACCGGCGCCGGCGGCTCGGCCCCGAAGCACGTGGAGCAATTTCTCCAGGAGAACTATCTCCGCTGGGACAGCCTGGGCGAGTTCTTCGCGCTGGCCGCCTCGTTCGAACACCTGGGCCAGACGTTCAGTCATGCCCGCGCCCGGATCCTGGCGGACACGCTGGACGTTGCGAATGGCAAGTTCCTCGAACACGACCGCTCGCCCGGCCGCAAGCTTGGCACAATCGACAACCGCGGCAGCCACTTCTACCTCGCGATGTACTGGGCCGAGGCCCTGGCCGCGCAATCGGCCGACGCCGAGCTGAGGCGCATTTTTACCCCGGTGGCGGCGCAGCTTGCGGCCCAGGAGCCGCAGATCGTGCAGGAGCTCCTCGCCGTCCAGGGCAAGCCCGCCGAGGTTGGCGGCTACTACCGGCCGGTCGAGCAGCTCGCGTCCGCCGCCCTGCGGCCGAGCCCGACGCTGAACGCCATCATCGACGCGATCTAGCGCCTGCCTTCAGGCTCCCCGCGGGACAACGGATCCGCGTTTACCACCAAGCTCACCAAGTGCACCCAGCCCGGCGGGAGCCGCTTGGGCCTTGTGCGCTTTGTGCCTTGGCGGCCACGTTGCCATCCGGACTTGACCGACGCGACAGGGCCCGGCGGAGGTTGCTCCACCGGGTCTGTCAGTTGGTTCATGGCCTTCAGCTTTCGGCGATGAGCTTGACCGGAAGGATGACCTTCATGCTCACGGGCACGCCATCCCGGGTCGCCGGGGCGAAGCGCCACTGGGCGAGAGTCGGGACGAGCTGCTTCACAAGATAAGGGTCACGGAGCGAGAGCAGCCGGATATCGTGGGGCTTGCCCTGGGCGTCGATCGTCATGCTGACGTTTACCGTGATGCCTTCATGCCGATCCATGAGACCGGTCGGATGAACGACTTCCTTCACGACCGGCGTCGTGAGGACCGGCGCGGCGACGTTATCGCGGTTAAGGGCGTAGGCAGAGACGGAAAGGAGGCTGCCGAAGAGTGCAGCTCCGAGGAGGTACTTGAGGATTTTCATGGGGGGATTCCGCGTGGGCGGAAGGTTCGGGAGGTTGAGGTTGCTGCCTTTGAACGGCGCGCTGATCCGCATCGGTCATTGGCAAGTACCCGTCACCTCTTGCATCAGTTACGCCAAATTTTGCCGGTTCTCGGTAGTGACTGAGCATGAGCGAGAAAAAATTCTGCGCTCATTTTCCAGCTCACGCGATGATGCCACTGTCGAAACCTCTGGTTCCCAGCTTTGGGAAAATATTCTTCAGGCGGGAGACATTCGCCTCGCCGGAAGACACGGCCACGGTTTCCTGAAGGCGAACCCCCAATCTACCCCATGGAAACCAATCCTGCACCCCTCCCGAAATGGCAGCGCTGGCTCGCCTACATTCTCTGCGTCCCCCCGGTCGGGCTCCTGCTCTTCAGCGCCGCGATGAAGATCGTCCAGGCCCCGGGCGTGGCCGACGGCTTCACGAAGCTTGGACTGCCCCTCGCCCGCGTCGGCTTCATCGGCTGGCTGGAATTCGGGTGCACGATCGTCTTTCTCATCCCGCGCACCGCCGTCCTCGGCGCCGTCCTGCTGACCGGCTACCTCGGCGGCGCGACCCTCACCCACCTGCGCGTGGGCGAGCCTTTCTTCATGCCGCCGCTGCTGGGCGCCCTCCTTTGGGTCAACCTCTACCTGCGGGACCCGCGGATCCGGGCCCTGCTCCCGTGGCGCCGCTGACCTTCCCGCTCACGCCTCGCCGATGAGGCCGGCTTCGTTGGCGTCGAGCGGACCCCGCGCAATCGGTCGGCCGGGATCGGCGATCCATTCGCTCCACGAGCCGGCATAGAGGCGCGAGCCGGTCAGGCCCGCAAGTTCCATGGCGAACAGGTTCGCGCAGGCGGTGACACCCGAGCCGCACTGGTGGACGACCTGCCCGGACGGCCATTCGCCCAGCACGGCAGCAAAGTCTCGCCGGAGCTCCTCCGCCGGTCGGAAGCACTTGTCGCCCGAGAGATTCAAACCGTACGGACGATTGCGGGCCGTCGGAATTCGGCCCGCCACCGGGTCGATCGGTTCGGTTTCGCCGCGGTAACGCTCCGGCGTGCGGGCATCGAGAACCACGATCGCCTTTTTCCGCAGGCCCGCGATCACTTCCCTGGCCTCGAGCACCTGTGTAGCGTCCACCCGCGCGGGCAGCGGCTCCGCCCGGCGCGGCACCGGCACGTCCCGCGTCGTCGGCCGGCCCTCCGCGAGCCATTTCGACCAGCCGCCATCCAGCACCCGGAAATTCGTGAGGCCCAACCAGCGCGCGAGCCACCAGAACCGGGCGGCATACTGCCCGCCCGCGTCGTCGTAGGCGACGACCTGGGATGCGGCGGTGACACCATGCCGGGAAAGAAACGCCGCCAGGTCCGCCGGCTGCGGCAGCGGATGCCGGCCGTTTTGTCCGGTCACGGCGCCGGACAGGACCTGATCCACGGAAGCGAAGTGTGCCGACGGCAGATGACTCTCCCCGTACCACTGGGCGCCGCGATCGGGCACCGTGAGCTCGTGCCGACAGTCAAAGACGATCCAACTGCCCTTGCCTAGCTGAGGCTGGAGTTCCGCTCCGGTGATCAGCAGGCGCTCGGGCGGCACGGCCATTGTAGGGCTCCCCAAGTGCCGCCTATTTCCGCAGCGCGGCGCAGAACTTCGCCAGCCGGGCGACGCCCTTCGCGATCGTCTCGTCGCTTGTCGCGTAGCTCAGGCGAAGGTAGCCCTCCGCGCCGAACGCGCTGCCCGGCACGGCCGCGACGTGCTCCGTCTCGAGGAGACGGTTGCAGAACTCGAGGTCGGAAAGGCCAAAGCTGGAAATGTTGGGGAAGAGGTAGAACGCGCCCTGGGCGAGCAGGCAGCGCACGCCGGGAATCCGGTTGAGCTCGGCGTGCAGGGCCTTCCGCCGCCGGTCGAAGGCGACCAGCATCGTCTTGAGCGCGGCACCCGTCTTGTCCTTTTCCTTGAGCGCGGCCAGCGCGCCGTACTGGGCAAACGTGGTCACGTTTGACGACATCTGGCTCTGCAGCTCGGCGATGGCCTTGGCCACCGGCAACGGCGCCAGCGTCGTGCCGATGCGCCAGCCCGTCATGGCATAGGTCTTGGAGAAGCCCGCCACCGTGATGGTCCGGGCCTCGGCCTCCGGCGAGAGCGTTGCGAGGCAGGTGGGCGTGGCGCCATCGTAGACGAGATGCTCGTACATCTCGTCGGAAAGGATGTAGAGATTGTGCCGCACGGCGATGCCCACGAGCTCGGCCAGCTCGGCCCGGGTGTAGACGGCGCCGGTCGGATTCGACGGCGAGTTGAGGATGAGAAGCTTGGTCTTGGGCGTGATCGCGGCGGAGAGCTGGGCCGGCGTGAGCTTGAAGCCGGCGCGGTCGTCGCAGAGCACAAACTTCGGCGTCGCGCCGGCGAGCTTCACCATCTCGGGATAGCTGACCCAGTACGGCGCCGGGATGATCACCTCGTCACCGGGTGAGCAGGTGGCCAGAACGCCGAGGTAGCAGTTGAACTTGCCGCCGGGCGAGACGATGACCTGGGCCGACGTGGCCTTGAGGCCGTACTCGGCGGCGTAGCGCTCGACGATGGCCTGGCGGAGCACCTCGATGCCGGGGGTCGGGGCGTACTTGGTCTTCCCGCCCTTGAGCGCCGTGATGCAGGCCTCCTTGATGTGCTCCGGCGTGTCGAAATCCGGCTCACCCGCGGCGAAGCTGCAGACATCCACGCCCGACGCCGCCATGGCCTTCGCCTTCGCGTCCACGGCAAGGGTCGGCGAAGGCGAGATGTTGCGTGCCCAGACGGAAAGCGGGTGCGGAGCAGTACTCATGCAAAGGACGACTTAAGGGGACCGGTCCGCGCAAAAGCAAGCTCCCGGACTGTACTAGCGCGTGCGCGGCACACCGCCACGGCCAGAGGGAGCGCAGCGCGTTCTTCCATGCGCTGAAGCCCTGCCTTGATGTCTCCTCTCAGCCGAACCCGCGTGTGGCGGACGATCCGCACCGCCCGGTTCGATTCAAACCTGACCCGGCCGCTCACCGCCGGGCGCGGGGTGCCTTCACCGGCATGGCTTCAAGCGCCAGGCGCAGGAGTTCGCCGACACTCACGCCCTTCGCGCGGGCATTGCGGCGGAGGAGCGACCGTTGCGGCCCGCTGATCCGAACCGAGATCTGGGTGTGCGGCTCGCGCTTCGGATGACACGAATCAAAATCGAACTGCGCGATCGCCTCGCGGACCACCTCGCTGGCGGTCTTGAGGCTGCGCCCCTTGCGGATGGCCTGGATGCGTTCAATCAGCGCGCGCGGGAGGTCGAAGGTCAGGGGCGCGGCGGTTTTCGAGTGGCGGGTGGCCATGGCGTCGGCGGGACAGAGCCGGTATCAGGCGCCCGAGTGCACTTCGGGGCAACAAAATTTGCCGTGGATAAGAAATTGACTCACCCGGTGTTTCCCCGAGTTTCGGGTGTCGTCTTTCTCCTCCCCACCCCATGGCCAGAGTCGTCATCGAAGACCTCGTTAAGATTTATCCTGAGAAAAACGGCCCGGGTGTCCGGGCGGTCAACAGCATCAACCTGACGATCGAGGACCGCGAGTTCATGGTCCTCGTCGGCCCGTCGGGCTGCGGCAAGTCGACCACGCTCCGGATGATCGCCGGCCTCGAGGAAATTTCCGGCGGATCGATCTCCATCGACGGCAAGGTCGTGAACAACGTGCTGCCGAAGGACCGGGACATCGCGATGGTCTTCCAGAACTACGCGCTCTACCCGCACATGTCGGTGTACGACAACATGGCGTTCGGCCTGAAGCTACGGAAGTTCCCCAAGGCCGAGATTGATGCGCGCGTGCGCGAGGCCGCGACCATGCTCGGGCTGACCGACTACCTCGAGCGCAAGCCCAAGGCCCTCTCCGGCGGCCAGCGCCAGCGCGTCGCCGTCGGCCGCGCGATCGTGCGCAAGCCGAAGGTCTTTCTCTTCGACGAGCCGCTTTCCAATCTCGACGCGAAGATGCGCGTCTCGACCCGCACCGAGATCTCCAAGCTCCACGCCCGGCTCGGTGCCACGATGATTTACGTCACGCACGACCAGGTCGAGGCCATGACGATGGGCGACCGCATCTGCGTGATGCGCGACGGCAACATCATGCAGGTGGCCGCGCCGCTCGAACTCTACAATCACCCGGAGAACATGTACGTGGCCGGCTTCATTGGCAGCCCGCCGATGAATTTCTTCAAGGGCACGGTGAGGCGCGCCGGCAATCACTTGTCGTTCGTCGAGACCAACGACAAGGGCACGCCGATCACCGTCCAGCTCACCGAGACGCTCGCCCACAAGGCTGCCAACCACGTCGACAAGCCGATCGTGCTCGGCATCCGGCCCGAGGACGTCCAGGACTCGCTCACGCTGTCCTCGCCCAACCCGGCCCATACCGTCGAGGTCAATGTCGAGGTGTCCGAACCCATGGGCTCGGAGACGTACCTGTATCTCGACTCCGGCGCCCACTCCTTCATCGCGCGGGTCCGCCCCACCGACCGCTTCGAGGTCAGCCAGAAGGTGAAGGTCACGCTCCGCATGGACACGGCCCACCTGTTTGACGCGGCGACGGAGCAAGTGCTCAAGTAGGGAGAACCGGCCCGAGGCGGGCCGGTTGAACGTAGAACCTCGGACGCCTTGGCGCCCGCCCCGTCGCTCGCCTACCCCAGAAACGCTTTCTTCAACTCCCGAAGATAAGCCAGCCCGTACCGTTTCTCCGGCAGAAGATAGCTCGCCTCGGTCCATTCATTCCACGCGTTCACGAACACGGCGTAGGGACGGCGCGGATCGGACTCGGCGAACGCGCGCGCCTGACAGCAGAGCCGCCCGAAGCGGCGCGGGGTGTTGCCCACCACCAGGTGGCAGTAGGGGTAGTCGTGGTTGCCCGTGCGCTTTGAGGGAGGAAACGGCCACCGCAGCTTCTGGACGCAGCGCATGGTCACGTCCCATCCCATGGTCACCACCGGGCAGTGCGGCAGCGGCGCCGCCGCGAGCTCGCGCCATTTCCGCCCATGCTCGGCCATCACCGCGGGATACTGCTGGACCATCCCACCCTTCGGCCGGCCATCGGAGGTGACGTTGTAGGTGGTGGTGCTGTGGAAGCCCGCCGCCTTGAGCTTGGCCACCGGTCCGGCGCCCCACGTCATCGCGTTCCAGTGCATCGCCGGCAGGCCGGCCGCCGCGAGTCGGCGGTCGATCTTCCGGAATTCGCGTCGCGTCGCCTCGATCCCGCCGAGCTGCTCCACCAGCCACTCGGCCTGGAACAGGCTGAAGAACAGTCGATCCTCCACCCGCCAGTAGTTCGGCTGCCGGAAATAGTTCTCCACCGCATAGTCGACGACCCGCGTAAGGTCCCGCGGGGTGTGCCGGATCGGCAGCCAGGAGTTCCACGGCTGGTCAAAGGGCGCCGGGAAATAGTCCGCCCAGTGGTGGTTGGCCCACATCAGCGCGAATTTCAGCCGCCGTCGGTTGGGCGCCCGCAGAAAGCCCCGCTCGAGCGCCTCCTCCATCAGCCGCACGCCGCTGTACCAGTACCAGTCGAAGATGAACACGTCGACGCCATGGTCGGCCGCAAGGTCGATCTCGCGCGCCGCCCACTTAGGGTCGCTCTCGTCAAAGCAGCCCCACGTCGGCCGCAGCGGGAGGCGGTGACCCCGGAAACGCGGAATGGCCGACTTGAGGAGTTCCCACTCGCACCAGCCCTCGCCTTTCCACGCCGCCGCATGGTCATAGGGGTGCCAAAGTGGGCAATAAATCACCGCCACCTCGGGACGGCAGGGCAGCTGGGCCATGGCGGAGGGAACGCCATTCGGCATTCCCGTGCAAGACCGCACGGGCCGCTTCGGCGTCCTACCTCGGGATAACCGAGCCCTTGTTCACCTTGCCAGACCGCACTCGCTCCGCACGAGCGCGTACGCCTCGGCCGGGGTATCGACGGCGCGCCAGGCGCGGTTGCGCAGCGCCTTTTCCACGTGGCGGCCGTGCGTGATCAGAAGCGTCCGAACGCCGAGTTCCGCTCCGGCCAGCAGATCCACGTCGGCGTCACCGACGAACAGGCTTTGGTCCCTGGTCACGTTCAGCCGGCGCAGGGTTTCCTCCAGGCCGCCCGGATGCGGCTTGTGCGTCGGCAGGTCGTCGCCATAGACGCACGCGGCCAGCTTGGGCGCGATGCCGTTCTGGTTCAGGATCCACTCGGCGGACTCGCGTTCGCGACCGGTCCAGACCCCGACGCTCCGCCGGCTGGCGATCAGCGCGTCCAGCAGTTCCGCCATGCCGTCGAACGGTCGGATCAGCCGCCAGTGCCGCAGGCTGTAGTCGCGCAGGCGCTCCATCGCGTCGGCCACGCCCTCGGGGGTGCCGATCAGGGCCTGGAAGGTCCGCTCCGGCGGACCGCCGAGATGTGCGATGATCTCGGCGGGGGTAAGCTCGCCGCAGGCAGGCTCCAACGCATGGGCAAAGGCGCGCAGCACCAGCGGCATGCTGTCCACCAGGGTGCCGTCGAGATCGAACACGACGGCGGCGGGCGCGACGTTGCGCCTCATGGAATCACCGGCGTCGGCCTCAGCGGGATCGGCGCCGCGAGCGACAATTGCTCGGGATCGAACACCGCGGCCGGCAGCGGGTAATTCAGTGACGCGGCCGTGACCTGGAAACGCACTTTGTCGCGCGTCACATCATTCCGGAAGTCGACGGACTTCGGGATGTACTGATCCGAAACCTTGACGAGGTCCACGAGCGAGAGCGTCCGCAGCACCTGCCCCTGGTCGCCGATCAGCTCGGTCTGGACCGGCACGTTGAACTGCGTGTCGAGGTACGCGCGCACGCCGCGGGTTTCGGGATGCTGGGCGGCCCAGGCCGCCGGCGGCCGGAAAAGGAACACGTGGGTCGGCCGGCTCCGGACGCGGGCAAGGCGTTCCAGTTTCCAGTCGGTCCAATAGAGGTACGGCATCAGGAGATCGAAGGCCGAAAGTTCAACCCCGGGCATCAGCGGCTCGAAGGCGTCCACCATGCGCGTGACCGGCGAGGCATCGGCCGTGTCCCGGCACCAGACGCGCGCGTCCTCGCCGTTCTGGAGCAGCAGTCGCCGCTCGCCGCCGGACGGGAGCGAAAAGGCGACGCGGGTGACCGCACCGTCGCCATGGCGTCCGCCCCAGAGCCGGCCGGGAACGTCCCGCTCCTCGCCGCGCCGCGGCATGATCCGCAGGTCAAACTCGAGATAATACTCGCCTGGAATCCCGGCGCGGCGGAAAACCTCGAGGACGCGCCTGCCTTCTTCCTGGCTCGGGCCCCCGAGTTGCAGGTACTCGGACGGAGGCGACGCCGGGTTGGACGGCGGGCCGGCGTGCACGGCAGCCGCAAGGAGGACTGATAAAAAAAGCGCCCGCCCTATAAAGGCGGGCGCAAAATCTGCCACCAAGGCCATGCTTACTCAGGGCTTGGGCGTGGACGGGGCCGGTTGCGCCGGGGCCGGAGCGGGTTTGGCCGGGGCGGTGATGCTCGGCAGCGCCTCACCCGCCGCGATCGCCGCATGCTTCCGGAGGTAGATGTGGCCGAGATAGAGGGCGAAGCCCAGGACGAAGAACGCGATGGCCGCATTGATCGTGGCCTTGCTCAACACGTTACCCGTGTCGGCGCCAAACGTGGCTTCGGTCATGCCGCCACCCAGGGCGGCGCCCACCCCGCCGTCGCTCTTGGCCTTCTGGGCCAAGACGACGAGGATGAGGAAGACCGAGACAAGGATCAGGAGCGCGGTCAGAATCGGGATCAAAATGCTCATGTGAAAGGGTCAAAGGAGCAGGCGCCGACCGGTATTGTCAATGCCGGGATGCGGAGGGCAGCCGGTGGCCTGTGGACGCTGGACCGTGGATTGAAGACGGTAGACAGTGGGCGGTAATTGTCGCCTTTGTCGGCGCCGCTGTCCTCTCAGGCAACGGCATGAGCTTTCAATAGATATGTAGTCTGCAGCCGAAGACGGCAGTAGGGACCGCCAATTGTCGACGGTCCACCGCCCACCGGCACCCGTCCGCCGCCCTTCACCCACCGCTCTCGCAACGCGTGCTACGTCTCGATCCCCAGCTTCTCGAGCAGGCGCTGGAGGTCCTCGTTGCCGTGGTATTCGATGACGATCCGGCCCTTCTTCGCCGAATGGAGCACGGCCACGCGCGCGCCGAGATGCGATGCCAGCCGTTTCTCGATATCGGCCACGGCCTCGGCATCCTTGCTGGAAAGGCTGCGGGACTTGGTGGCGCGGCCGTGGCCGGTGGTCGTCTTCCGTTCGGCCACGAGCTTCTCGGTGCTCCGGACGCTCAGGCCCTCCTCAATCACGCGCCGGGCCAGGACCACCCGCTGCGCGGTGTCGCCGAGGCCGAGCAGGACCTTCGCATGCCCGACGCTCAGGATATTTTTCGCCAGGTAGCCTTGGATCTCGGCGTCGAGACTCAGCAGCCGAAGGCTGTTCGCCACGGTGGCGCGCGCCTTGCCGACGCGGTCGGCGGCGGTCTCCTGCGTCAGGTCGAAGTCGCGGATCAGGCTGGCATAGCCGTGGGCCTCCTCGATCGGGTTCAAGCCCTCGCGCTGGAGATTCTCGATCAGGCCCAGCGCCGCGGCCGAGGCGTTGCTGGCCTCGACGAGGCGCGCCGGGATCGTCTTCAGCTTGAGGTGCTGGAACGCCCGCCAGCGGCGCTCACCGGCGATCAGCTGGTACCTGTCGCCGGCCTTGCGCACGACAATTGGCTGGAGCAATCCCTCCGACCGGATGCTTTCCGCCAGCTCATGCAGCTGCTCCGCCGGGATTTCCTTGCGGGCCTGATAAGGGCTGGGCTCGACCAGGTGCACCGCGACCTCGAGGTAGCCGGGGGCGGCGGGCGACGGCGGGGCGGCCGCGGGTCCGGCCGGCGCGGCGCCGGACGCCACGGGCTTCGGGGTGACAGCCGCGGAGCTGGAGATGATGCCGCCGAGTCCGCGGCCAAGACGTGATTTGGGAGCAGCAGCCATGGGGATTATTTGGCAGGGCCGGTGGGGATGAAAAGCGTCTGGCCCACGACGATGTGGGACGGATCCACAATCTTGTTCGCGTTGATGATGTCCTGGGTCTTCGCCCCGGTCTTCTTCGCGATGAGCGCGAGGGTGTCGCCCTTCTGGACGGTGTAGCTCACGCCCTCCTTCGGATAGTTTTCGTTGAAGGTCGTCACGGTGGGCCGCGTCGCCAGGCCCTTGGCCAGCGAGTCGATGGCGGCGTTGGTCGCATCGCCCAGCCGCTTGATCTGCGTGGCGGCGCGCTCGGCGGTGGCATTGTCGCCAGCCGCGATGGCCCGCTTCAGTTCGTTCACCGCATCATTCAGCTGCTCCAGCGTCGCATAGGCCGGGGTCCCGGCGTTGAGCTTCTCCCGCAGCTCGGCGTTCTGGCGTTCCAAGGCCTCGACCCGCAGCGTGAGCTCTCCCACCCGCTGCACGAGCCCCCGAACGTCCTCGCGGAGGTTGGCCAGCTCGACCTGCGTCGCCTGGGCCCGCGCAGTCAGGGCCAGAACCACCGCCGCGCCAACCATCAGGATTAATCGCTTGAACATGGACCGGCAGATTGCGCCATGGGGTCCGCAAAAACAAGAAAGACCGTAATTCGGAAATACCGGACCGAACGCCAAACATCGAATGCTGAACGCCCGACGCCGAAGGAAGAACTAGCGCCGAAAGGGCTGATGGCTGACGAGCAGGGTGTGCTCGCGGCTCGGCAGGACGGTGCCGGCTGGAACTGGGAATCCGCGGAGAAATTCTCCGGCGGGAAGCATCCGCCCCCCAGGGCGCTGCAGGCGTCGCACGCCCAGGACGCCTTCACCCGTGGCGACGTGCAGGGCACCGCCATCCGCACCGACCACCTCGCCGGCGCGGCCGGTGCCGTCTCGCGCTTCGGCGAGCCCGAATTTCACTTCCACACCCTGAATCGCGGCCGTGCAGGCCGGCCACGGATACAGGCCGTTGATCCGGGCGGCCAGCACGCGCGCCGGGGCGCGAAAATCGAGGGCACCGTCGGCCTTCTCCAGCCGACGGCAGAAAGTCGCCGCCGCCTCATCCTGCGCGGCGAATGTCAGACAGCCGTCGCGCAGCCTGGGCAGCGTGCGCTGCAGGAGCGGCACGCAGGCGACGCCCAGCCGATGCTCCACCTCAAGCGCGGTGTCGCCCGGGCCGATTGCCACGCGCTCAACTTCCGCCACCGGTCCGGCGTCGAGCTGGCGCACGATCCGCATCAGGGTGACGCCCGTCTCGGTCTCGCCGCTCGCCACCGCGCTCTGGATCGGGGAGGCGCCCCGGTACTTGGGCAGCAGCGAGGTGTGCAGGTTGAGCGTGCCGAGACGCGGGGTCGCAATGAAGTCCTCGCGGAGGATGTGACCGTACGCCATCACAAGCGAAACATCCGGCTGCAGATCCGCCAGTGCGGCGCGCACCGGCTCGGTGATCTTCTCGGGCTGCAGGACCGGAAGCCCGCGCGCCAGCGCCCAGCGCTTGATCTCGTTGGCCACGACTTTCTGACCGCGACCCGCGGCCCGGTCGGGCTGGGTAAACACCCCGACCACCGTCGCAACCTCCCTGCCGTCGCCCGCCAGCCGGTCGAGCAGCGGTCGCGCGATCGGGTCTGAGCCGAGAAAGACGAGACGGAGGGGCGCGCTCATGCTGCGCGGTGGTTACGGCAGCGTCGCCAGCCAGCGCCGGACGGCCGGGGCCAGGGTCCGGGCAAAGACGGCGTCGCTCGCCGGCTTCGGGAGGCCGTCCAGCACGGTCCAATATTCCACGTGGCTGGTGGCCTTGCCCGGCGCCAGCGGCGCGAGCGGGCCGAGGGTCTCGAGCTCGAGCATGTTCCCGTTGGTGAAGACCTCGAAGCAGCTGCCGAGGTCCGGATAGGTGGCGCCGGCGATCGGCGCCGCGTATTTCACGAAGGCCGTGCCCTTCCGCCAGTAGGCGGACCAGCCCGGATAGCTGGTGATGCCGAGTTTCTGGGCCGAGCGGGCCTTCGCGACCTCGATCCCGATATGATCGCAGCGCGGCTGCCAGGCCGGCTGCGAGAGGTCGGTGAATGTCCACGGCACCAGCGCGTAGGTGGGCAGGAGGTCGCCGCGGGCGTGGTCGCCCTTGGGCGGCAGCGAAAGGACGCCATAGCCGCCTGCCGGGAACATCGTGAGCGCCCAAGGCGCGCACGTCACCGCCCAGGCGCCGCGGTTCGTTAACGTGTGGGTCACCTTCACCGTGCGCTCACCCAGCACCTCCAGCCGCAGGCCCTTCTGGAGGCCGGTGAGCTTCTCCACCGGCTGAATCAGGGACACCCCGCGCGCGAGCACCTGAAGGGCCGGCGGGGCGTCGTCGGGCTGGTACGTGCGGACGATGTCCTCCGGCGAATGCCACAGCCGGTGGCCGCCGCGCAGGAAATAGCCGTGATAGCGCTGCTCGTCCGCGGGCAGCTCCAGGAACAGGTTCCCGGCACGGCCCCGGTGCGACCGCAGCGAGGTGACGCGCGGGCCCAACGTAGTGGGCACGACCAGCTCAATGGCCCGCGTCGAGATCCGGAGGGCTTCGCCGCCGCGGTAGTCAGTCTTCGAGAGTTTCATGGGAAAAGTCGCCGGGCTCCTCCGACTCGCGGGCCTTCCACTTGGCGACATGCGCCTCCGCCTTCGCGGCCTTGCCGGTGTAGGGCGTCCCGGGCACATGCTTCTCCTTGCCCACAAGGTCGAAATAGACGGGACAGCCGGCGAGGTCGAACTCCTCGACGATCCCCGCCTCAAGGTAGCGGCGGTACTGCTCCGTGAGCTTCTCCTCGCGGTTGCAGAACAGCCGGATCCGGAAGGGCCGGTTGCCGGTCTGGGTCGCGTAGTAGATGCGGAAACGGCGCCCGCCGATCGCCGGTGGCGGCGTGCGCTCGGTCAGGTACTGCAGCAGCCGGTTCAGGCGGGCGGTCGGCAGCTTGAGATCCTGCTGGCGGTTGAGCTTTACCGCCGCGTTGAGCATCCGGTCGACCTCGTAGCCGCTCAGGGCCGAGACGAAGATCAGCGGCGAGCCCGGCGTGAAATACAGCCGGTCAAACAGCGCCTTCTCGTACTTCTCGCGGTAGTCCCGCTCGTTCTTGAATTCCGACAGGCTGCCAGGCCGTTTGAACGTCTCCTTCACGAGGTCCCACTTGTTCACGACCACGACGATCGGCTTGTGCTCCTTCACCGCCTCGCCGGCGATCGCCTTGTCCTGCTGGGTCACGCCGTCCATCGCGTCGAGCACCAGGAACACCACGTCGGTGCGCTTGATGGCATCGAGCGAGCGGAGCCGGGAAAAGTACTCCACCGGCGACGCGAGCTTGGTGGCCGCCTTGATGCCGGCGGTGTCGATCAGGCGGAACGGATAGAGCTGCCCGTTGCGGCCGCGGAATTCGAACGACAGCTCGACCGCGTCGCGGGTCGTCCCCGGGACTTCGCTGACGATCAGGCGTTCGCTCTGGAGCAGCCGGTTGCTGAGCGAGGACTTGCCCACGTTGGGCCGGCCGATGAAACAGACGCCCAGCGGGGTCTTCGCGTCACGCGGTGCCTCGTCGGGCGGCACGGGACCGAGCGCCTCCGCAATGGCGGCGCGCAGCTCCGGCTCGCCGCGTCCGTGTTCGGCGCTGACCTGCAGCGGCTCGCCCAGCCCGAGACGGTAGGCCTCCGCCAGCTCGATCTTCTCGTCGCCGAAGTCGGCCTTGTTGATCACGAGGCGCACCTTGCTCTTGCTCCGCCGCAGCCGGGAGGCGATGCGCTCGTCGAGCGCCGTGAGTCCTTCCAGCCCGTCGATCACAAACAGGATCAGGGCGGACGTCTCGATCGCGAAGTCCACCTGCGCCTCCGACGCCTTCGTCAGCGCCGCCGGCGTGTCGTGGCCGCGGTACCCGAGGCCGCCAGTGTCGAGCAGCGTGTAGGCGCCGTCCGCCACCTCCGTGGAAATCACGTCGCGCGTCACGCCCGGCTGGTCGTGCACGATCGAGATCCGCTTCCCCGCGAGGCGGTTGAAGAGGCGGCTCTTGCCGACATTGGGCCGGCCCACGATGGCGACGGTGCGATTCATCACGATTGGAGTTAGCAGAGGGCAGATTGCAGCCGGAATACAGCCAATAGTTGCCGGCGAACCGCCTCGCGGGATCGCTGATCGCCACGGAGGGCACCAAGGGCACGAAGCCTTATGCCGGGGGCGTAGACTTCGTGGGCTTGGCGCCCTTCGTGGTGATTCCGGGTCGGGGAAAGGCCACCGGCCTCGGCCGAGCTAGTGCTTGGCCCGAATGCCGGCGACGTACTGCTCGATCCGGTCGCAGGCGATGCCGATCTTCTCGTAGCTCGTGGCGAAGCAGGCGCGGACGTGGCCGCGGCCGCCCTCGCCGAACCCGGTACCGGGCACGAGCGCGACCTTGTGCTTTTCCAGCAGGCCGACGGCGAAATCCTTCTCGGTGAGGCCGGTCGAGGTGATGTTCGGGAACGCGTAGAACGAACCGCGAGGGAGGTGGCACTTCAGGCCGATTTCGTTGAAGCGGCGGACGATCAGGTCGCGGCGGCGATGGTACTGCTCGCGCATCTTCAGCACCTCGTCCCAGCCGTGGCGCAGGGCCTCGATGGCGGCGTCCTGCGCGATGATGGACGCGCACAGCATCGTGTACTGGTGCACCTTCATCATCGCGTCGATCAGCGGCGCCGGGCCGCAGGCATAGCCGATCCGCCAGCCGGTCATGGCGAACGCCTTCGAGAAGCCGTGCAGGAAAATGGTGCGCTCGGCCATGCCCGGCAGGCTCGCGATGCTCGTGTGGGTGCCCTCGAACGTGAGCTCCGAGTAAATCTCGTCGGTGAACACCAGCAGGTCCTTCTCGCGACAGAACGCGGCGATCTTTTCGAGCTGCTCGCGCGTGCAGGTGCCGCCGGTCGGGTTGCACGGGAGGTTGAGCATGAGGATCTTCGTCCCCGGCTGCCACGCGGCGCGCAGGGCCTCGGCCGTGAGCGCGAAGTCGTCCTTCGCGTAGGTCGGCACCGCGATGGCCTGGCCATGCGCCAGCGCGATGCTCGGGAAGTAGCTCACGTAGCACGGCTGGTGATACATGACCTTGTCGCCCGGGTTGATCAGCGCGCGGCACGCGAGGTCGAGCGCCTCGCTGACGCCGACGGTCACGATGACCTGATCCGCCGGCCGATAGCTGACCTGGAAATGGCGCTCCACGTAGCGGGCGATCTCCTCCCGCAGTTCCACCAGGCCCAGGTTGGACGTATAGGAGGTCCGGCCTTTCTGGAGGGCCGCGATGGACGCGTCGCGGATGTGCTGCGGCGTGACGAAGTCGGGTTCGCCCACACCGAGGGAGATCACGTCCTGGCCCTTGAGGGCGGCGACGAGCTCAAAGAAGTCGCGAATGCCGCTCTTGGGAAGAGCCGCGACGTGTTTCGCGACCCAGGGACTGCTCAGTGACGGGGAGCTCATGGTGATTAATCCTCCCAGCGTCGCAGAAGGGAAAGCGGCTAGGCCACCAAAAAAGAGGATGAACCCGCCGGTTGGTGCTTTTGCCCTAAGGCAGGCGAACGCCGAACATCGGACGCCGAAGTTACGATCGCCTCGTGACTCACCTCACTTCGACGTTGGGCGTTCGGCGTCCGATGTTCGGCGTTCGTCTGGCCCCCGAGTTTTGGTTGCCGCCCGCCCCATCGCCGCTCTTATTGCCCCTTTCCATGTTCGAATCCCTCACCGAAAAACTTGGCAGCGCCCTGCGCAACCTGCGCGGCGTCGGCCAGCTCTCGGAGTCCAACATGGCGGAGGCCCTCCAGGAGGTCCGCACCGCCCTGCTCTCCGCCGACGTCCATTTCAAGGTCGTGCGGGATTTCATCGAGCGTGTCCAGGCCCAGTGCGTCGGCCAGGAGGTCCTGAAGTCCGTGACGCCCGGCCAGCAGATCGTGAAGATCATCCACGACGAGCTGGTCCGGCTGCTCGGCGAGGGCGCGACCGGTCTTTCCACCGCCCGTCCGCTGCGCATCCTGATGGTCGGTCTCCACGGCTCCGGCAAGACCACCTCGACCGTCAAGCTGGCCAAGCTCCTCAAGAAACGCGGCTACCGCCCGCTGGTCGCGGCCTGTGATATCTACCGACCCGCCGCCATCGACCAGCTGGAAATCCTGGCCAAGCAGGAGGAGGTCGCCTTCTACGCCGACCGGACCTCGCAGGATGTGTCCGCCATCGGCGCCGCCGCGCTGGCCGCGGCCGGCGCCGCCACCTGTGACTGCGTCATTTTCGACACGGCCGGCCGCCTCCAGATTGACACCGAACTCATTGAGGAGGTGAAGCGCCTCAGCGCCAAGGTGCAGCCGGACGAGATCCTGCTGGTCGCCGACGGCGCCCTCGGTCAGGAGGCGGTGAATGTGGCGCGGGCCTTCCACGACGCCCTCGCGCTCACGGGCCTGGTCCTGACCAAGATGGATGGCGACGCCCGCGGCGGCGCGGCCCTCTCGATCAAGTCCATCACGGGAGTCCCGATCAAGTTCGTCGGCACGGGCGAAAAGACCGGCGACTTCGACAACTTCTATCCGGACCGTCTCGCTTCCCGCATCCTGGGCATGGGCGACGTCGTCTCGCTCGTGGAAAAGGCGCAGGAGACGATCGACCAGAAGGAGGCCGAGCGCATGGCGGAGAAAATGCGCAAGGCGGACTTCAACCTCGAGGACTTCCTCGCCCAGATGCAGCAGGTGAAGAAGATGGGCTCCATGCAGAGCATCCTGGGCATGATGCCCGGAATGAGCGGCGTGGACATCGGGCCGGGGGCCGAGAAACAGCTCGCGCGCACCGAGGCAATCATCCGCTCCATGACGAAACAGGAGCGCCTCAAGCCGGAGATCTTGAACGGCAACCGCCGCCAGCGCATCGCCAAAGGTTCCGGGGTGAAGATCGTCGAGGTGAACCAGCTGCTGAAACAGTTTCAGCAGATGCAGAAGATGATGAAGATGATGAAGGGCGGCGGCGCGAAAAAGATGATGCGCCAGTTTGAGGCCATGCGCGGCCGCGGCGGTTTCCCGGGCATGTGACGGGCGCCGCCTTCGAACTCCGTGTCAACTGCCCAGCAGCGCCCGGCTTTGCATGACCCGGCCCGGTGCTGATCACCGGCTGCTGACTGACAGGCACCATTCACCATGAGCCGCGAAACCTGCTACCGCTGTTTCTGGCCCAAGGCGCTGTGCTGGTGCTCGTCCATCACCCCGATGCCCACCCGGACACGTTTCGTGTTCCTGATGCACCCGAAGGAATTCAAGCAGGAGAAGGCCGCCACCGGGCGCCTCACGCACCTCTGTCTGCCGAACTCCGAGGTGCACATGGGCGTGACCTTCGACGGCGACGAGGCGGTGCAGTCCATCCTGCGCGACCCGGCGAATTTCGCCGTTCTGCTGTATCCCGGAGGGCAGGCGCGCAACCTGTCGGAAGGGGAACTGCCCCCCGCCGATCTGCAGGGCCGACGGTTGGTCGTGCTCCTGCTCGACGCCACCTGGGCCTGTGCCCGCAAGATGCTGCGCTTGAGCCGCACCCTTCAGGCACTGCCGCGCGTGATGTTCACGGCCACGGGGCCGAGCCGCTACGTCATCAAGCAGCAGCCCCAGGAAGGTTGCCTTTCCACCCTCGAGGCGACCCATGAGCTCCTGCAGGCCCTCGCACGGACCGGACTCGACGAGTATCCGCTCCCTGACCAGCTGCTGGGACTCTTCCAGCGCATGCAGGACTTCCAGATCCGCTGCGCGACCGACCCGAACCGGCCGGGCTACCGCCGCAAGCCCTATAGCACACCGGCCCAGCGGCGTCCGGTCCGCGGCCGCAGCGGCGCCCGACGGCAGAAATATCTTCCGGGCTGAGCCGTCCGGCGTCAGCCGAGCTGGACGACAATGGTTTCGCCGCCGTAGCTCACCTGGTCGCCGACCTGGAGTTTTCGTCCCTTCTGGCTCTCGACTGCGCCATTAAGCCGAACCTTGCCGGCATGGATCGCGGCTTTGGCCTCGCCGCCGGACTCGAC
Source organism: Verrucomicrobiota bacterium (assembly GCA_018239675.1). Lineage (GTDB taxonomy): Bacteria > Verrucomicrobiota > Verrucomicrobiia > Opitutales > Opitutaceae > Opi-474. The sequence goes on along the minus strand of JAFEGX010000027.1, from coordinate 9,633 downwards.
GAGACCGGCGAACTTGAGGAACTGGCTCAATTCGATCGGCACCGAGCGCACGGGCACAATGCGCGGTTGACCGGCGGCTTCAGCACTCATGGCGGGAGCAGAACCTCAGGAAACCGGGCGCCGCGACTGCCTACGGCAGCTTCGACTGCACGAGCTTGCTCGCGCTGCCAAAGTCGATGAGCCCGGCCTCGGGCCGCTGCTTCAGCGCCGCGATGACCTTGCCCAATTCCTTCTTCGACTGGGCGCCAGTCTCCTTGATGACCTCGAGCACCAGCGCCTCGAGCTTCGCCGGGTCCAGCGCCTGCGGCAGGTACTTCTCCAGCACCTTGATCTCCGCCTCGTTCGCCGCGACCAGGTCCGCCCGGCCGCCCTTTGCGAACTCGGCCTTCGCGTCGACGAGATTCTTGACCGCTTTCTTCAGCGTCGTGATGACCATCGCGTCATCGATCGGCTTGCCCGTATCGAGCTCGGCGCGCTTGATCGCCGCGTCGGCGGTGCGAAGGGCGGTGGTGGTGGCGGAATCGCGGGCCTTCATGGCCGTCACGATATCCGCGCGAAGGGTCTCGTAGAGCGTGGGCATGTCATGAGCGTGTCCGGCCCGTCTCCGGTGTCGAGCCGACTTGCGGCACCAGGGTCCAACCAGAGCCTGAAAAATTGCACCGAATCTATCCGGACGACGTTCCGACGCGCATGCGGTAAAGTGGGCCCATGTCTCGCCCCATTCCCTATCGCATCGTGCCGCTCCCGCTCCAGATGGTCGAGGATGTCCGCCGTACGGGCGTCGACTGCCTGGGTCACCGGGTCACGCCTGAGGTCAACCTGGAGGAAGGGCGGCCTTGCCGCCTGACGCTCCGCTATATCCGCAAGGGCGAGCGCCTGCTGCTCTTGAGCCACAGCCCTTTCGCCCATGATCACCCCTATCGTGAGATCGGACCGATCTTCGTCTTGGCCGACGGCGGTCAACCCTACGCGGACATTCACCGGTTTCCGCCCGATTTTGATCCCACCACGCGGGTGTTCCGGAGCTACGACGCCGCGGAACGGATTGTCGATGCGCGGGTGGGAGCGCCGGATCCCGATGCGGTGATCGCCGACCTGTTCGCCAATCCCCGGGCCGAGTGCATCCACGTGCGATCGTTAACCTATGGTTGCTACACCTTCCGAATCGAACGAGCCTGAGTGGCCGCCCGTCCCATGCGCATGACCAATGACCAGATGTATTCCCGGGTGCTGGCCGGCGACGCCAGCTACAACGGCCGCTTCTTCACCGGGGTCCTGACCACCGGCATCTACTGCCTGCCCGCCTGCAAGGCGCGCAAGCCGAAGCTGGCCAACGTGCGGTTCTTCCCCACCTGCGAGGCGGCCCGCGCCGCTGGACTCCGCCCGTGCAAGAAGTGCCATCCGGACGACTTCGCGCGCGGGGCCGACCCGGTCCTCGAAACCATCGAGACGCTCGTCGCCGAGATCCGCCGCGCACCCGAGAGTTTCCCGGACGCGCGGGCGGTCGTGCGCCGGTCGGGTTTCGGCGCGACGCGCGTCATCGAGCTGTTCCGGCAGCACTACCACACCACCCCGTCCGATCTCTTGCTCCGGGCCCGGATCGACGCGGCCAAGCGGCGCCTGCTTGAGTCCGACGCGTCCATTGCGCGGATCGCCCTTGAGGTCGGCTTCGAGGCATTGTCGGCCTTTCACGAGAACTTCCGTCGCCTCAATGGCCTCACGCCCGCCGCGTACCGCGATCTCCGCCAGGGTCGCGAGTTTGAGATCCAGCTTCCTGATGGCTATCTCCTGCCTTACCTGCGGCGGGCCTTGAGTCGTGACATTCACAGCATCACGGAACGCCTCGAGGGCGACCGCTACGTCACGGCGGTGCGTCTTTCCGGCGGGCCCGCCCTGCTGCGACTGCATTTGACGCCGGAACGCGTGTTCGCCCGGATTGAGGCGGTCGGAGCGGTGTCGCTGCCCGAGGTTCACCAGCGGGTGGTCGGGTTGCTCGGACTGGACGAAGATGCCGCCGCCTTCGCGCGCCTCGCCCGAAAGCTGGGGCTGGGACGGCTCGTGGCGGGACGATCCGAGCTTCGGATCAGCCGCACGCCCACGGTCTTTGACGGGCTGCTTTGGTCGATCATCGGCCAGCAGATCAACTTCCCTTTTGCCTGCCTGCTCAAGCGTCGGCTCATCGAGAAAGCCGGCACCCCGGTCGCCGAAGGACTCTACGCGTTGCCGACGCCCGCTGCCGTCGCGGCCCTCGAGCCGGCGGACTTGCTGCCGCTCCAGTTCTCGCGGCAGAAGGCGGCCTACGTGATCGACACCTCCCGCCTGGTCGTCACGGGGCAGCTCGATCTCGACGCGCTCGCGGGCCTTTCCGCGACGCGGGCCGAGCGTACCTTGCTCGCCGTGCGCGGCCTCGGCCCGTGGTCGGTCAATTACCTCATGATGCGCTCGCTCGGCTTCCCGGATTGCGTCCCGCTCGGAGATACGGGCGTCACGAGTGGTCTGAAAGCGCTGCTCAAGCTCGAAGAGCGGCCGGACATCGACGCGACCAAGCGCCTGATGGCCATGTTCTCCCCCTACCGCAGCCTCGCGACCACCCACCTCTGGCAATTCAACCAACCTCCACCGTCATGAACCACTTCTACGACAGCTTCCTAACTCCCTCCGGCGAGTTTTCCGTCGCCGTGAACGACGCCGGTGCGATCGTCGCAGCCGCCTTTGGCAACGTCTCCGATCTCCGGGAGCGCTTCGACGCCGGCACCCTGAACCGCGGTCCGGTGCGGCTGGCCGCCGTCCGGCATCAGGTGGCCGAGTACTTTTCCGGAGACCGCGACGCCTTCGACTTGCCGCTGGCGCCCATCGGCACCGCTTTCCAGCAGTCCGTCTGGAAGGCGCTCCTGGAGATTCCCTTCGGCGAAACCCGCACCTATGGCGAGCTCGCCGCTGCCCTCCGCCACGAGGGCGCAGCCCGGGCCGTCGGTCGCGCCAACGCCACCAATCCGATTTGTGTATTCATCCCCTGCCACCGCGTGATCGGCCGCGACGGCTCGCTGACCGGCTACGCATTCGGTGAGGAAATCAAGCGCCAGCTCTTGGAGCACGAGGGAGCATTGCACCCGGTGTAGGCAGGCGAATGCCGGACATCGGTGTCCGAAGTTTGGCTCTCTGCTACATCTGCCGATTACTTTCGCGCCTGAATTGCCGCCGCCAACGCTTCCAGTTTCGCCGGGTCTTTCCGGCCGGGCGCTGACTCCACGCCGCTGTTGACGTCGACCCAGGACGCGCCGGTCTGGGCGAGCGCATCCGCCACATTGGCCGGACTCAGTCCACCAGAGAGGATCCAGGCGATGTGCGGCCAGAGCCGCCGGTGTCTCGTGTACTTGCCCCAGTCGCTGGTGCGGCCCGTGCCGCCGAACTTGTCGCCGTCAAAGGCGTCGAACAACACGGTCCGAGCAAATGGCAGGAAGCGATCCGGATAGTCGGTGCCGGGAGGCAACTTTGGCGCAAGCCAGAGCCGCTGCACGCCGACGGTCTCAGCCCAGCCCGCGACCGTCTCAGTCGAAACCTCGGGCCGGCAGTGGAGCTGGAAGAAGTCAAAACCGGCGGTGGCGAGTTCCGCCAGCTCGGCGGTCGCCGGCTCGACCACGACTGCCACGCGCTTGGCGGCCAGAGAACCCAGCGAGAGGCCCCGGTAGACGTCGAGCGGAAGATAGCGCGGCGACTTCGGGTAGAAAATATATCCGAGATAATCGGCGCCAACCCGCACGGCCGCGGCGGCATCCGCCGCAGTCGTGAGTCCGCAGACCTTAAGCGAAATGTCGCCCACCATGGTCAGAACGCGTTGACGCTGGCGATGACGTGATCGACCTGCGCGTCGGTCAGCTCCGGGAAGATCGGCAGGCTGACACAGTTGGCGGCGGAACGTTCGGACACCGGGAAGCTGCCGGGACCGTACCCAAGATAGCCGTAGCACTTCTGGAGGTGCAGCGGCACCGGATAGATCAGGTCGGTGCCGACCTCGCGACGCGTGAGGTGCTCCCGGAGCGCGTCGCGCTGCGGATGCCGGATCGTGAACTGGTGGAAGACCGACTGACCGTAGCTCGGCTGGTCGGGCAGGCGGACATCGGCGAGCCGGATCTCGCGGAGGTACCGTCCCGCGATAGCCTGCCGCCGCCGCGTCCAGCCCGCGAGGTGAGGCAACTTCACGTTCAGCAACGCGCCCTGGAACCCATCCATTCGGAAATTTCCGCCCACGATGTCATGATAGTAGCGCCGGTCCGACCCGTGCACCCGGATGTGCCGCGCGCGGGTGTGCAGCTCCGGTCGCCGGGTGACGAGCGCGCCGCCCTCGCCGCAGCCCCCAAGATTCTTGGTCGGATAGAAGCTGAATGTGCCCACGTCGCCCAGCAGCCCGACCGGGGTGCCCTGATAACGGGCGCCGACCGCCTGCGCGCAGTCCTCGATCACGAAAAGATTGTGCTGCTTCGCGATGGCCATGATCTCGTCCATCCGCGCCGGCTGGCCGAATAGGTGCACCGCGATGATGCCCTTGGTGCGGGGCGTCACGGCCGCGGCGACCTTGGCGGGATCGAGGTTGAAGGTGCCTTCCTCGATGTCAGCGAACACCGGCCGGGCCCCGACGTAATTTATTCCCCAGGCGGACGAGATGAACGTGAAGGGGGCCGTGATGATCTCGTCGCCCGGGCCGAATCCAGCCATCATGCAGGCGACATGGAGCGGTGCGGTACCGCTGTTCATGCCGAGCACCGCGGGATAGCCCAGTGCCGCGGCGAAGCCCTTCTCAAAATCCTCGACGTCCTTGCCGAGGCAGAACCGGGTGGCGTCATACGTCGCCGCCAGCGCCGCCAGCGCGGGCTCGCGCAGCGCCTTGTGCTGCAGGGAGAGATCGAGGAACGGAACCTTCATGGGGACTTTCGTAGGGTAACCGGTCTCAGGGAGCAAGGATCAGGAAAGCAAACCAGCAAGGGGCTGCACGCCAGGTAACAAAAGACAAGGGACAGGTATCAGGAATCGTGCGGGGCGCACGACGCTCCGGAACCTACAATTTACCCTGATACTTGCCCCCTCGTACCTGTTACTTGGGCATCTGTACCTGTTACTTGGCTCGATCTAGCGCCTTCACCGTCGCCGCGACCAGGGCATCGAGTCCCGGCTCCTTGGCGGTAAAGTCGACCGGCACGCCCACCTGCTTCATGGTCTCGGACGTCTGCGGGCCGATGCTGCCGGCGAGCGGCCGACGGGCGTCCTTCGCCAACTGGAGCGCCTTGGCCTGGTCGGCGAACGATTGGGCGGCTGACGAGCTGGCAAACAGGATGGCATCGGCGCCCCGGGCCCGGAAATCGGCCGCGGCGGGATCCGCGCTCAGGTCATGCTTCACGGTCTCATAGACCTTTAGCGTGTCGACGATCGCGCGTCCCTCCGACTCGAGCTTTATCACCAAGGCGTCCCGGTTCAGATTGCCGGTGACCACGAGGACCTTTGCGCTGTCGAGACTGCCGGTGGCGATGAGCTCTTCCGCCAGCGCGTCAGCGGTGGCGGTCTTGGGCTGGCACTCGACCCGCAGGTGAAGCGCGCCCACCGCCTTCGCCGTCGCCTCGCCGACGCAGGCCACGCGGATCAGGCCCAGCGAACGGATGTCGTCGAACACGCGGAAGAATTCCTCGAAGAAATACCGGACCCCGTTGGTGCTGGTGAACACGATCCAGTCGTACGAGCCGAACTCGGGGAAGACCTCTGCAAGGTCCTCATTCGCGACCGACTTCCGGACCTCGATGAGAGGCAGTTCCACCACCTCGGCGCCGAGCGCAAGCAGCTTGGCGCTGAGCTCTGAGTTCTGGTGGCCGGCGCGGGTCAGCACGATCCGGCGGCCGCGGAGGGGCGTCGCGCTCATTTGAGTCCGAGTTCGCGCAGGATGCGCGCGGCGGCGGCGCCAGGCTGGTCGAGATCGCCCGGCGCAAGCGGCAGGCGGCGCAGCCCGGTCTGTTCGTGGAAGAAATGCAGCCCGTCGCCGGCGACGTGCGCGCCGAACGCCGTGTGGCAGCCGCCGCCGAGCGCGTTCTGCAGGGCCCGCTCGAGGGCGAGCCCGCGTGCCGTGGCGGCGTCAAACACGGCGGCGAACTTCGCGGCGTCGGCCGTACGGCACTGGATGGCAATGGCGCCCTGCCCCACGGCCGGGACCATCTGGGTGAACTCCAGCGGACGGAATTCCAACCCGGGCCAGCTGTGGATCCCGAGGCGCTTCATGCCGGCCGCGGCCAGGATCGTGGCGTCGGCGAGGTGCAGCTCGGCGATTTTCTTCAGGCGCGTGTCGACGTTGCCGCGGATCTCCGTGAACTCGACGCCGGGGAACAATTTCGCGATCTGCATCCGTCGCCGCGGACTTCCGGTGGCGATCTTGGCCGGCGTGGCCAGGCCCTGCCGGATCACGAGGACGTCCCGCGTGTTCTCGCGGGGCATGTAGCCGGCGATCGCGAGCCCCGCGGGCATCTCCCCGGGGAGATCCTTCGTGCTGTGGACCGCCACGTCGGCGTCGCCGCGCAGCAGCGCCTGTTCAAGTTCGCTCGTGAACAGTCCCTTGCCGCCCTTCTGCTCAAGCGACCACTCGGCCTGACGGTCGCCGGTGGTAACCATCTTCAGCAACTCGGCCTCGACGTGAAGCGAGGCGCGGAGATGCGCGGCAACCATCTCGCTCTGGGCGAGCGCGAGCGGGCTTTTGCGGGTGGCGAGGATGAGCTTGGGCATGGAAAAAGAAAAAGGGCGCAGAGCAGTGTCTGCGCCCCGGGGAAGTTGGCAATCTCGGGATGAGGCCGGTCAGGAGTACGCCGCCTGCACGCCCTTGATGTTCTTCTTGGTCATCCAGGGCATCATGCTGCGGAGATAGGCGCCGGTCTTCTCGATCTGGTGCTTCTCGCCCTTCTTGAGGAGGGCATTGTACTTCTTGAGCCCGCCCTTGTACTCGCGCACCCACTCGCGGGTGAACTTGCCGGTCTGGATCTCCTTCAGGATCTTCTTCATCTCGGCCTTGGTCTGCCGGCCGACGATGCGCGGGCCGCGGGTGATGTCGCCGTACTTGGCGGTCTCGGAAATCGAGAACCGCATGCCGGCGATCCCGCTCTCGTACATGAGGTCACAGATGAGCTTCAGCTCGTGGAGGCACTCGAAGTACGCCATCTCGGGCTGGTAGCCGGCCTCGACAAGCGTCTCGAAGCCCGCCTGCACGAGGGCGCTGGCGCCGCCGCAGAGGACGGCCTGCTCGCCGAACAGATCGGTCTCAGTCTCCTCCTTGAACGTCGTCTGAAGGACGCCGGCGCGGGTGGAGCCGATGCCCTTGGCCCAGGCGAGCGCGGTCTTCTTGGCCTGCCGGGAGGCGTCCTGGGCCACGGCGATGAGCGCCGGCATGCCCTTGCCCTCGGCGTAGAGGCGGCGGACCATGTGGCCCGGGCCCTTCGGGGCGACCATGATGATGTCGACGTTCTTCGGCGCCTTGATCAGGCCGAAGTGCACCGCGAGGCCGTGGCTGAAGAGCAGCGTCTTGCCCTTGGTGAGATTCGGCAGGATGTCCTGCTTGAACACGTCGGCCTGGCGCATGTCGGGCAGGCCAACCATGATCACGTCGGCGCGGCGAACCGCCTCACCGGTGTCGTACACCTTGAAGCCATGCTGCTGGGCCACCGGCCGGGACTTCGACCCCGGATAGAGGCCAATGATGACCTTGCAGCCACTCTCCTTGAGATTGATCGCGTGGGCGTGGCCCTGCGAACCGTAGCCGATAACGGCGAGGGTCTTGTTCTTGAACACGCCGAGATCGGCGTCCTTGTCGGTGTAGACTTTGGCAGGCATGATGGGAGTGACGAGTGACTAGGAGACGAGTGAGGAGGGTTTGGGTTCGGGAGAAAGGACGGAGGCTGAGGGCTCCCTCAGCGCTTCAGCGCGAGGCGGCCGGTGCGGGCGAGTTCGAGAATGCCGAACGGCTCGAGCAGGCCGAGGAGCGCGGTGATCTTTTCGTCGTCGCCGGTGGCCTCGATGATGAGGGAGTCGAGCGAGAGGTGGACGATCTTGGCGCGGAAGATGTCCTTGATCTGGAGGAGCTCGGGCCGGGTGCGGTTGTCGGCCTTCACCTTCACGAGCACGAGTTCGCGGGCGACGGCCTGGCCCTCCTTGAAATCGATGACGTCCACCACGTTCACCAGCTTGCGCAGCTGCTTGATCACCATGTCCAGCGCGGCGTCGTCACCCTTCAGGACGACGGTGATCCGCGAGGTCGAGGCGTCGTGCATGGGCGCGACGTTGAGCGTGTCGATGTTGAAGCCCCGGCCGGAAAACATCCCGGACACCCGGGCCAGCACGCCGAACTTGTTCTCAACAATGACCGAGATCGTATGACGCATGGATCGTGATTGCTTGGTGTTTAACTGGTGGACGCCGAGGGACTCGAACCCCCGACCCCCTCGGTGTAAACGAGATGCTCTAACCAACTGAGCTAGGCGTCCAAGCCGAGGGTGGACATAAGCCCCGGGCGGGCAGGCATGACAAGGAATTAATCCGGAGCCATTTGGCGCGGTTCTGTCATAACCGCGCCTTCGGCTTCAGGATCCCCTCGCGGATCATGAGCTCGGCGTTCTGAATCGCGTTGAGCGCCGCGCCCTTCCACAGGTTGTCGCCGGAGACCCAGAACGAGAGGCCGTTGTCCAGCGCGGTGTCCACGCGGATGCGACCGACGCCGCACTTCACCTTTTCCGCGAAGTCCAGGGGCGTCGGGTACTTTGACGTCGCCGGTTCATCCAGCAGCTGGGCGCCCGGGAACGCCGCCACGGCCGCCCGCGCGGCCTCGACGCTCACCGGCCGCTCGAACTCGGCGCTGACCGAGATCGAATGCGCCCGGACCACGGGAATGCGGACGCACGTCGCGGAAACCTTGAGCTGAGGGAGGCCCATGATCTTGCGGCTTTCCAGCATCATCTTGGACTCCTCGCCCGTGTAACCGTCTGGTCCAAACGAATCGACCTGCGGGATGGCGTTGAACGCGATCTGGTAGGGATAAACCTTGCGGGGCACCGGCGCGTCCTTGACGTGCGCCTGGACCTGGGCCTCGAGTTCGCGGATCGCCTCCGCCCCGGTGCCGGACACCGACTGATAGGTGGACGCGATGTAGCGCTTCAGCCCGAATGCCTGATGGAGCGGCCAAAGGCCCATGAGGGTCACGGCCGTCGAGCAGTTGGGATTCGCGATGATGCCCTGGTGCTTCCGCAGTTCCTGCGGGTTGATCTCGGGGATGACGAGCGGGACCTTCGGGTCCATGCGAAGCGCCGAGCTCTTGTCGATGACCAGGCATCCCGCCTTGACCGCGTCCGGCGCGAGCGCGCGTGTGACCGAGCCGCCCGCGGCAAAGAACGCCACGTCGACCCCGCCGAAAACCCCGGGCTTGGCCTCCTCCACCGTCACTTTCTTCCCGGCGATCTCCACGACCTTGCCCGCCGAGCGCGCCGAGGCGAATAGCCGCAGCTGGCCCATGGGGAAATTTCGTTCGGTCAGGAGCCGCACGAGCTCTTGACCGACGGCGCCCGTGGCGCCGACGATACCGACTGTGAAGGATGAAGTGCTCACGATGGAATTTCCGAT
>JAFEGX010000026.1 GCA_018239675.1 Verrucomicrobiota bacterium | reverse complement strand
TTCAAGACGAGTGACTTGACCTATGTGGCGGCGGTTGGGCTTCCGTTTCAAGATCTCACCTTCTTCGATGACGGTGCGCCGGTGGTCCTCAGGGGTAACACGCTCTCACTGATGTCGGGTGCCGGCATGACGGAAGCATCAAGATGCGTGATATCTTCGTCAGGGTATGCCGTGTTTAGCCAGGCGGCGGCGTTGTATGTTTTTGGGGCGGCGAGCTCCAATCAGACGACGCCGACCGTGACCAAGGTGCTGCGCTCGTCGTTTGCCTCCGTCACGCCAGCTGCGGTTTCTTCAGGTGGCGATGGACGGATCTCGCTCGACGACGTTTTTGTCGACGCCGGCGGGACCCTGAACTTGCTGAGTCGAAGCGTTCACGGAGTGCTGCGATGGTCGCCCCAATCGCGCAGCTTCATTGCGCCGATCCCGCTGCGTGGCAGTCCTGCGTTGAGTGCCTATTCTGGCAGTTCAAACCGTCTCATTCTGTCTTATCCCGATGGCACCGTAACCCAGATTAGCCTGGGCGGTGATGGAGTGGAGCATCCGTTGTTCAATGTCACCGAAACGCTAGTGTCGGTATTCGGTTTGGACGATCTGACGTTGGTGAACATGAATCGGGCGGATGTTCGGGCCGTGTTCGATGGAAACGGTGGGCTGCGCTCGTATGGCACGTGGTCGCCGTATTCGACCCTGCCTCGGCTGTGGATTTCAGGTTCGCGTCGGTTGTATTCATCGACGCCATTCTCTCCCACGGTGGGCATCGAGTATGAAACGGTCGCGACCACCGGTCTGCTTGGATCGCCCCCGACAACCAACGGGGCGAGCGATATCTCTCCTCCGCTTCGGGCCAATGCCGCCAACACCATGATCCTGTCGGCGGACGGCAAGGTATGGAGTACCGACTTGGGTCTTCTGGGAAAGCTTACCAACACCGTAACCGACGGAACTTGGCTTTCCGATGGCCTCTACACGATTCGCATTTGTGCGGGAGGTACGGAATTGCAGCAATGGTCGCCGGTCACCTATCTGCCTGCCGGCAGCTTGGTCTTGCCGGGATTGCCCCAGCGCGTTTTCGCCATCAGCGACACCCGGCTGGTGGTAGTAACCCTGGCGGAAGGTTACACGGCCATCTATCTGGTGGATGCCGGCAGGAACTTGGTAGGATCGTGGACCAGTGCCACGGCAATGCCGTCGATCCTGTCGCAGCCGAAGAACGCCAATTTTGCGGTCGGTGGCTCGGTGGTGCTCACCGTGTCCGCGGGGGGTGGCGCGACCACCTACCAATGGCGGAGAAACGGAACTCCTCTGGCCGGCCAGACCTCCAGTGCCCTGACCCTCGTTGGTTTGACCGCTTCCGATTCAGGCAGTGTTTTTGATGTCGTGGTCGGGAACCAGAATGGCTCGGTCACCAGTAATTCCGCCACGATCACTCTCGCGAGTGGCAAGCTGCCTCAGGCGATCAGCTTCTCGCCGATTGGCGACAGATACTACGGCGACGCGCCCTTCACCCTCTCGGCGGCTTCCAGCTCTGGCCTTCCGGTTTCGTTCTCCTTGGTCTCCGGTCCGGCCACTTTGTCAAACAACACGGTTACCATCACCGGAGTCGGATCGATCATGATCCGCGCGTCGCAATCAGGCGACGGCACCTACGACGGTGCGCCCGTGGTGGAGCGGTCGATCACGGTCTGGAAAGCCTATGCAAAGATTACGATCTCTGGCTTGTCGCAAGTGGCCGATGGGTCGCCAAAGCCCGTGACGGTCACGACCGTTCCGACTGGGTTGAACCTTGCGGTGACTTACAACGGATTCACTGTCGCGCCCAACAAGGCGGGAAGCTATTTGGTGGTGGCGGTGGTAAATGAGGCCAACTATCAGGGCACGGCCAACGCCACGTTGCTGATTTCCAGTGTCGGTGGCGGCGGTGGCGGCGGCGGTGGTGGTGGCAACTCCGCGCCGACCATTGTCACCCAGCCCTCGAGCCAGGCAGTCACCGTCGGTGGCACGGCAGTTTTCTCGGTCGGGGCCTCGGGCACGCCGGCGCCAACCTACCAATGGCGTCGCAATGGCGCGCCGCTGTCCGGTCAGACTGGGACCACGCTGACTTTGAGCGGCGTCACGCTGGCCGATTCAGGGACAGTGTTCGACGTCGTGGTCTCGAATAGCGTGGGTTCGGTCACCAGCAATGGCGCCACGCTGATTGTTTCGCCCGCGGCGCTTCCGGGCCGCGTTTTCTTCGGCACGCTCGGCAGCGGCGGACGGTTCGCCCTCTATGTGCGCAGCAGCGGTGAGGCGACGTTGGTGGGCTATTTGCCCAACGGACGCGGCAGCTTTGTCGTGAAGTTCACCGTCGGTGCCGATGGCAGTTTCAGCACATCGCTTCCGGTGGGCACGGGCGGCGGGGTGACGGGCCTGGCGGCCGCCGGCGGGTCGGTGCGGGCTCACGCCACGAGTCTCCCGCTCACCGGCTCGATTGCCGGTGGTTCGCTCAGCGGGACGATTTCCTCAACCGGCGAAGCCCTGAGCGGCATGGCCGAGCCTGCCAGCGGCACCACCGCCGCGTTCGCCGGGCTCTACGAGGCCCCGGTCCTCAATTCCGCCAGCGGCACGATGTACTTCGTCGTGGGCGCCTCGGGGACGGTCATGGGCGCGTCGGCGGATGCCGGCAGCACCACCGCCGCGCAGGGCACGATCGGCGCCGATGGCGACTTCACGCTCGGTCTGGGCGGGACCACCCTGCAGGGTTCCATCAATGCCGGGTCCGGCGCCGTCTCGGGCCAGGTGATGGCGAACGGCTCGGCCACGGGCAGCTTCGGCGGCGTTTCCGCCACCACCACCCACACCGACCGGCTCGTCAATATCTCCACGCGCGGGCTCGTGGGCGATGGCGACAAGGCCATGATCGCGGGCTTCGTGATCTCGGGCAGCCAGGCGAAGAGCGTGCTGGTCCGCGCGAGCGGGCCGACGCTGACGAGCTACGGGCTGAGCGGTGCCATGGACGACCCGGTCCTCAAGATCTACCGGGGCCAGGATGTGATCCTCAGCAATGACAACTGGAGCACCTCGGCCGACGCGACCCTGATCGCGAGCACCGCCTCGCGCGTGGGCGGGTTCGCCCAGCAGGCCGGCAGCAAGGACGCAGCGCTGATCACGTCGCTTTCACCGGGAGTTTACAGCGCCCAGGTCACGCGGGCCGACGGCTCTTCGACCGGCGTGGCGCTGGTCGAGGTCTACGATGCCAGCAATGTCCCCGGTGCCGAGGAGCAGAAGGTGATCAATATCTCCACCCGCGGCGAAGTCGGCACCGGCGAGAAGATCATGATCGCAGGCTTCGTCGTGTCCGGCAACGTGCCGAAGCGGGTGCTGATTCGGGCGATCGGTCCGACCCTAGGCGGCTATGGCGTGACCGGCACCCTGGCAGATCCGCTCCTAAAGCTCTACCAGGGCGACACAGTGATCGCGACCAACGATGATTGGGGTTCGGTGGGCACTGTGGCCTCGGATGCCGCATCTCAAGTCGGGGCCTTCCCCTTGGGCGCGGGCAGCAAGGACGCAGCTTTGCTGCTCACTCTGGCGCCCGGAGTTTACAGCGCCCAAGTGTCCGGTGTCGGGGGCACCACAGGGGTCGCGCTCATCGAGGTCTACGAGGTGCCCTAGGAGCCGGACCGTTGGCCGCAAGGGAAGAAACGGAGCGAACCGGGGTGGGCGGACCGGATATGCCAGGCGCGGGGCTCGACGGCGAGCGACGCCGGAGCGGCCTTGAACCGTCGTTCTTGCTTTTTGCTTTGGCGGCGGGCGCATTCATGGTTGTTTCATGAATCCTCCATGAGCACACCGCGCCAACCCGTCCTCCTCATCATCCGCGATGGCTGGGGCAAGAACCCGGATCCCGCCCAGGATTCATTCAATGCCGTGGTCCAGGCCAAGAAGGCCTGCGACGACGCCCTGCATGGGAAGTATCCGTGCACGCTGCTCAAGGCCAGCGGGCTCGACGTCGGCCTGCCGGACGGTGTGATGGGCAACAGCGAGGTCGGCCACGAGAACATCGGCGCCGGCCGCATCGTGGACCAGGAGCTGGTCCGTTTGAACAAACTCTTTTCGGAAAAGCGGCTCGCCACCAATGCGGTGTGGCGGGCGGTGGTCGACCGCGTGAAGTCGCGGCGCTCCAAGCTCCACCTCATGGGCATCGTCTCCGACGCCGGCGTGCACGGGATGCTGGAGCATCTCTACGGCATCCTCCGGCAGTCGAAGGCTGACGGGCTGACGGAGGTCTACATCCACGCCTTCACCGACGGCCGGGACACGCCCCCGACCAGCGGGCTGGGCTATGTCCGGCAGGTCGAGGCCGAGTGCGCAAAAATCGGCGTCGGGCGCATTGCCTCGGTCAGCGGCCGTTTCTGGGCGATGGATCGCGACAATCGCTGGGAGCGCGTGCAGCAGGCCTATGACGTCCTCACGGGCCGGGCGATCGCGTCCACGTCGGCGAGCGCGCCGGCGGCGGTGCAGCGCTACTACGACGCGCCGCTCTCGGCCACGCAGAACGGCGACGAGTTTGTCACGCCCACGGCGATTGTCGGCCCCGACGGGCAGCCGTTGGCGAAGATCGCGAACGGCGACGCCGTGCTGTTCTACAACTACCGCGGTGACCGTCCCCGCGAGATCACCAAGGCGTTCGTGGCCGAGGATTTCAAGGGCTTCGACCGCGGCCCGAAGCTCGATCTCTATTACGCGACGATGACCGAGTACGAGAAGGGTCTGCCGGTGCACGTGGTCTCGCCGAAGCCGGAGCCGCTGAAGAACATCCTCGGCCAGATCGTGAGCGACGCGGGCCTGGCGCAGTTCCGCTGCGCAGAGACCGAGAAGAACCCGCATGTGACCTTTTTCTTCAACAACTACCGGAACGTGCCATTCCCGCGGGAGGACCGCGCCTGTCCGCCGAGCCCGAAGGTGGCGACGTACGATCTCCAGCCCGAGATGTCGGCGGCCGAGGTGACCCGCGTGGCGAAGGAGGCAATCGTCTCCGGCAAGTACGCCCTGATCGTCGTCAACTACGCGAATCCCGACATGGTCGGCCATACCGGCTCGCTGCCGGCGGCCGTCAAGGCCGTGGAGGCGACAGACCGCGGGGTGGGCGAGCTGCTCGCCGCGCTGGAATCGGTCGGCGGCCGGGCTCTCGTCACGGCCGACCACGGCAACTGCGAGCAGATGTGGGACCCGGTGAACAACGCCCCGCACACCTCGCATACCCTGAACCTCGTCGAGGCGTTCGTGGTGGGCGCGGGCATGATGGCGACCCGGCCGAAGCTGCGCGTCGGCGGCCGGCTTGCCGACATCGCGCCAACCCTGCTCGACCTGATGGGCCTGCCAAAACCGGCCGAAATGACCGGCGAAAGCCTGATCGCCCGGAGCTGATTGAGGAGGTTTTTACCACGAAGGTCGCGAAGCACGCGAAGAATACTGACCGCCTCGGTCGTTCAAAATGCCTTGGCCTTCGCGGCCTTTGCGCTCTTCGTGGTTCCCACCCAAACCCCATGAGGATCCGAGCGTGCCAGATTCTGCTCGCGACTTTGCTGCTCTTGACCGCCGGCCCGCTGCGGGCGCAGGTGCTCTGGTCGGGAACGACCGCGGGAATGTCGCCCGGGCAGGTGCGGCAGGTGGTGCCGGAGGCGGCGCCGACCAATGAGGCGGACGCCCTGAAACTGCCGGGCGAGCGCGGGGTGGAGAAGCTCACGGCGGACGAGGTCACCGTGGCGGGCCAAACCTTTCGGGTCCGGTTCTACTTCAAGGACGACCGTCTGGTGCACGTGTCGCTCGCGGAAAGCGGCGAGGTGCCGGCGAAGGAATTCGAGAAATTCCGGGCGCTCCTGCGCGGCAAGTATGGGATGGAGCAGTCGACCCGGAGCTCGGAGTACATCCAGGTCACCTGGAAGATCATGGCCACGACCATCACGCTGACCTGGGTGCCGCAGGGCCGGCAGAAAAACACGTCGAGCCTGACCATTGCCTACGAGTCTCCGATCATCAAGGACTCTGAACGCCTATGACGACCTACACTGACGCGGGTGGCGACCTGACGCTGGAAATGGACGAGGCCGAGGGCCTGCTGCGCCTGAAGGCCGTGGCGACCTTTGACGATCCTGTCGACCTGACGCCCGAGGCGGCGCGGGAGCTTGCGCAGCAGTTGCTGCGGATGGCGGAGGAAATCTAGCTTTGCCAATTTCCAAACGCCAAACGGCCAAACGGCCAAACGCCAAATGAATCCGGCTGTCGCCCGGATTTGGGAGGGGTGGGGCGGGTCTGGCTGGACCTTGGGGTGATGCGTTGAGGTGGTTCAGCCACGAAGGGCGCGAAGCACACCAAGTCCGAGCTGCCTAATTTGGCTTCGTGCTCTGGGTGGCCTTCGTGGTGAAAGGCGGCGCATCTTCTCCAAGTGGCGCCGGCATACTCCGGCTTGTCCTTTTCCCTTTCGCAGGCGCGGACCTTTTTGGCATTTGGCGGTTTGGCATTTGGGCTTTTGTTTTCCCCCGTAGGACGCACACCCGGGGAAATTCTATTTGCCGACATGGCGGCGGGTCCCCTTAGCTCTCCCGTTCCTTCCGGACCTCACCCATGAAACGCACCCACCACTGTGCCCAGCTCTCCACCGCCGACCTCGGCAAATCGGCCGCGCTTGTCGGCTGGGTGGATTCCATTCGCGACCATGGCGGCATCATCTTCATCGACCTGCGCGACCGGAAGGGCATCACGCAGGTGAAATTCGATCCGCAGGACAACGCGGAGCTAGGCAATCAGGCCGCGCACCTCAAGCCCGAGTCGGTGATCGCCGTCTCCGGCAAGGTCGAGACGCGCCCGGAAGGCACCGTCAACCCGTCGCTCCCGACCGGCGAGGTCGAGATCGCGGGCGAGACGCTCGAGATCCTGAACGTGTCCGACACGCCGCCGTTCCCGCTCGATGACGCCGGCGGCGACAAGGTCAACGAGGACCTCCGCCTGACGTACCGCTACCTCGACCTCCGCCGCCCCAAGATGCGGAAGAACCTCCAGGTGCGCCACCGTACGACGAAGGCGATCCGCGACTATTTTGACGCGCAGGAATTCATCGAGGTCGAGACCCCGGCCTTGTTCAAGAGCACGCCGGAGGGCGCCCGCGAGTACCTCGTGCCGTCCCGCATCCACCCCGGCCAGTTCTACGCGCTCTCGCAGTCCCCGCAGCAGTTCAAGCAGATCCTGATGGTCGCGGGCGTGGAGAAGTATTTCCAAATCGCGCGGTGCTTCCGCGACGAGGACCTGCGCGCCGACCGCCAGATGGAGTTCACCCAGGTGGACGTCGAGGCGTCGTTCATCGACCGCGAGGGCATTTACACGCTGTTCGAGGGCATGCTGAAGAAGGTGTGGAAGGACGTGCTCGACCACGACCTGCCCACGCCGTTTCCCCGCATGGCGTTCCATGACGCCATGAACCGCTACGGCGTCGACAAGCCGGACGTCCGCTTCGCGATGGAGCTGGTGGACTTCTCCGACACCTTCCGCACCTCGTCGTTCAAGGTCTTCGCGTCCACGATTGCCGACGGCGGCGTGGTGAAGGCCCTCAACGCCAAGGGGCTCGCTGACCTCACGCAGGGCGAGACGAAGAACCTCGAGGAGGTCGCAAAGTCGCTCGGCGCCAAGGGCCTCGCGTACATCAAGATCGAGGGCGGCGAGTGGAAGTCGCCGATCGTGAAGTTCTTCACCGACGCCGAGAAGGCGGAGCTGACGAAGCGGCTCGCCATCACGGACGGCGACATCGTGTTCTTCGCGGCGGCGCCGTGGGAGAAGGCGTGCGCGATCCTGGGCCGGCTCCGGCTCGAGGCGGCGGCGCTGCTCCAGAAGCGCGGCAAGCTCACGCTGCGTCCGGACGACTGGAAATTCCTGTGGGTCGTCGATTTCCCGCTCATGACCTACGACGAGGCGGAGAACCGCTACGTCGCGACGCACCATCCGTTCACCGCGCCGGTCGCGGAGGACGCCGCGCTGCTCGACTCGGACCCGAAGAAGGTCCGCGGCCAGCACTATGACGTCGTGCTGAACGGTATGGAGCTCGGCGGCGGCTCGATCCGGATCCACCAGCCTGCGCTGCAGAAGAAGGTGTTCGAGGACGTGCTGAAGATCCCGGCCGACGTCGTGGAAAGCCGTTTCGGCTACATGCTGAAGGCGTTCACGTACGGCGCCCCGCCGCACGGCGGCATCGCTTTCGGCCTCGACCGCATGGTCGCGCTGCTTTGCGGCACCACGAGCATCCGCGACGTCATCGCCTTCCCGAAGACCCAGAAGGGCCAGGACCTGATGGCGCAGAGCCCGACGCCGGTGACCCCGCGCCAGCTGAAGGAACTGCACATCCAGACGGTCATGCCGGAATAGGCGACCGCAGGCCGATGCCTGGTCGAAGGTCTGAAGGTCGAAGGGCGCAGGTCGGCTGGCGGAGGGAGAGGGTAGGGCTAGGGAGTTGAAGGTTGAGAGCTGAAGGTTGAAAGTTCGGTTGGAGACCCTCCGCTTCAACTTTCAACATTCTACGTTCAACCACCTAGCAATCCATCCACCGCTGTCCGTTTGGCGTTTGGCGGTTTGGCGTTTGGTGGATCGGCGTTTGGTGGATCGGCGCAGGAGGTTTTGCCTTTGGCAATTGCTCTCCTCGTTAGCCCGCGGGCCCTTGCGGGCTCGGTTTGCCTAATAATTCGTGTGTAGCATTCAACAGGGGCTTGCGCCGCTGGCTTTCCCCATGCAGAAGTAGGACCATTCCATGAAACTCATCATTGCCGTCATCAAGCCGTTCAAACTTGAGGAAGTTAAGGAAGCTCTGTCTGCCATCGGCATCGAGGGCATGACCGTCATCGAGGTCAAGGGCTTCGGCCGCCAGAAGGGCCACACCGAGATTTACCGCGGCAGCGAGTACACCGTGGATTTCCTCCCGAAGGTGAAGATCGAGATCGTGGTGGCCGATGAATTGAAGGACAAGACGGTCGAGGCCATCGTGAAGTCCGCCAAGACCGGCAAGATCGGCGACGGCAAGGTGTTCGTCCTGCCGATCGAGGAAGCCATCCGCATCCGCACCGAGGAGCGCGGCGAGGCCGCGGTCTAAGGAAGCCAATTCGTACTTTTCGAAAGGCGGGGTGTTTTCACCCCGCCTTTCTCGTTTTTCCAGGCAAACGCCGAACCTCGGACGCCGAACGCCCAACGCCGAAGGGGTCGGGCAACGCTCAACGTTCGACGTTCGCCTACCGCTTAGCGTCTCCCCCTTCCCGCCGCTCGCCCACCGCCTCCTGCGCCGTCATCCTGAGCGAAGCCGAAGGATCGCTGTGATCGTTCTCCGCCGGTTCCGCGCCTAGCCAAAGACACTCGTGCGACATCGAGAGGGTGTCTGGGATCGAGAGCAGTCTGGGCGTGAGGGAATACAGAGATCCTTCGACTTCGCTCAGGATGACGGTGAAGGAGGAGGGGAAAACAACAGCCGTGGCACATTTTGGCTGCGGACAGGCCGGTGAACTCATGTGGGCGGGGTGCCCTCACCCCGCTTTCGGTCGGCGGGTGAGGGCACCCGCCCCACACCGGATGGGGCAGAAGGGGCCGCTGCGAAGAAACCGGACTCCCGCCGCCAAGCCGACCGCCGACCTTCGGGCGCCCAACGCCCAACACCGAAGTGGACGGAAAGTCGACCGATCCTCGACGTCCACCTTTCGACCTTCGCCTACCGCCTACTGCCTACCGCCTAGCGCCTACCGCCTAGCGCCTAGCACATCCCTCCTCCCGCCTAAAACCTCACTCTCCCGCCACTTCGGCGTCCGGCGTTGGGTGTACGGCGTTCGGCGTTGGCCCGGCCGCCGGGCCGAATTTCCGCCATGACGCGCCGCCACCTCCGGCTGGCATGGGTGCTGCTTTAGAGCCGCCCGATGACCATGCATACTCCCCAGCGTTTCATTCGAAAGTGTCTCCTCGCGTGTTTGGCGGGACTGCTCTGCCTGACCGCCGTCGCGCAGACGCCCGCGCCTGCCGCCCCCACGACCGATGAGCGCCTTGCCGCGCTCGAGGCGTACATCAACAACGGCGACCCCGGCAAAGCCCTCACGGGCGTGCCCGGGCCCGGACACAATGGCTGGATGATGGTCTGTGCGGCCCTGGTGCTCTTCATGACGCTGCCGGGTCTCGCGCTCTTCTACGGCGGCCTGGTCCGCCGGAAGAACGTCCTCTCGGTGCTGGCCCAGTGCTTGGGCATCACCGGCCTGGTCACGATCCTCTGGTGGGCGTTCGGCTACAGCCTGGTGTTCGGCACCAGCTTCGGCAGCGCCTTCTTCGGCGGCTCGGAGTTCTTCTTCCTGAAGGACGTCACGTCCGCCCCGAACACCAACTACGCGTACTGGGTCTCGCAGAACGTATTCTCGATGTACCAGCTGATGTTCGCGATCATCACGCCGGCGCTGATTGTCGGCGCCATTGCCGAGCGCATGAAGTTCACGGCGATCCTCTCGTTCGTGCTGGTCTGGATGTTCGTGGTCTATTTCCCGCTCGCGCACATGGTCTGGGGCGCCAACGGCCTCATGAACGGCGTCTGGAACGCCGACGCCCGGATCCCGGCGATCGACTTCGCGGGCGGCACCGTGGTGCACATGAGCTCGGGCTGGTCCGCGCTTCTGCTCTGCTTGATCCTCGGGCCGCGCGTCGGCTTCGGGAAGGAGAAGATGGCCCCGCACAACATGGTGCTCTGCATGGTCGGCACCGGCATGCTGTGGGTGGGCTGGTATGGCTTCAATGCCGGCTCGGCCGTCGCCGCGGATGGCGTCGCCGCCAACGCGTTCATGACCACCACGCTCGCCGCCGCCGTCGCCGCCTTCGTCTGGGGCGCGATCGAGAAAATCTTCCGCGGCCACGCCTCGATCCTGGGCTTCTGCTCGGGCGCCGTCGCCGGCCTCGTCGTGATCACGCCCGCCGCGGGTTTCGTGAACTCCACCGGCGCGGTCATCATCGGCGTCCTCGCCGCGGTGGTTCCGTACCTCGCGTGCACCAAGCTCAAGGCGAAGTTCGGCTATGACGACGCGCTCGACACCTTCGGCGTCCACGCCATCGGCGGCACGCTCGGCGCGCTCGTGACGGGCCTCCTCGCCACCGCCTCGGTCAATGGCAACCTGGCCGGCGCACCCGCCACCAAGAACGGTCTGGCCAAGCTCGTGACCGACGGCGGTCTCTGGCTCGCCCAGCTCAAGGCCATCGGCCTCACGCTGGTCCTCTCCATCGTCGCCACGGTCATCATCGCCTACACCCTGAAGGCCATCATCGGCCTGCGTCCGGCCGAGGAGGTCGAGCGCCAGGGTCTCGACACCAACGAACACGGCGAAGAGGGCTACGCGTCCTAACCACCCATTCCAACTACCATGAAACTCATCATTGCGATCATCAAGCCGTTCAAGCTCGAGGAAGTGAAGACGGCGCTGTCCGAGATTGGCGTCGAGGGCATGACGGTGACCGAGGTCAAGGGCTTCGGTCGCCAGAAGGGCCACACCGAGATCTACCGCGGCAGCGAATACACCGTGGACTTCCTGCCGAAGGTGAAGATCGAGGTGGGCGTCGCCGACGAGACCGTCGCCAAGGCGGTGTCGGCGATCGTGAAGGCGGCCAAGACCGGCAAGATCGGAGACGGCAAGGTCTTCGTCACGCCGGTCGAGGAGGCCGTCCGCATCCGCACCGACGAGCGCGGCGAGGCCGCCCTGTAAGGTTTGGGTTAGCGATTGGGGTCTGACCGACCCGAGCAAGCCACGCCGGCCCCGCTGCACGCGGGGCCGGCTTTCTTTTGGGAGTCAAACCGAACGCCGAACATCGGACGCCGAACGCCCAACGCCAAAGTGGTCGGGCAACCTCCCGCCTACCGCCTACAGCCTACCGCCTACTTCCCACCACCTAAGAACCGCGGCACACTTCAACTGCGAGCCGCCGGCAGATGAACGCATGTGGGCGGGGTGCCCTCACCCCGCTTCCGGTCGGCAGGTGAGGGCACCCGCCCCACACCGAACGCGGAGGCGTGTAGCGAAGTATGACTCTCAACGTGCGTCCGCCGTAGTCCGACAGCCATGCCCTTGCGGGAGTTTGTTGCCTACCGAGCCATTAACTCAACGATGCCCTCCGCTGGCCCCATGGCTGATCCCTGTCACCGCATCCGCGTCATTGACTCCCACACGGCGGGCGAGCCGACGCGGCTGGTTTTGGAGGGCGGGCCAGATCTCGGCTTGGGTCCGCTGGCGGAGCGGGTGGGGCGGTTTCGCTCCCAGCATGACAGGTTTCGCTCGGCGATCGTCAACGAGCCGCGGGGTTCGGACGTGATGGTGGGCGCGCTGCTGGTGCCGCCGTACCGCGCCGACTGCCAGTTCGGCGTGATCTTCTTCAACAACGTCGGCTGCCTCGGCATGTGTGGACACGGCACCATCGGGCTCGTGGCCTCGCTGGCCCATCTCGGCAGGGTGACCCCTGGCCGCGTGCGCGTCGACACCCCGGTGGGAGCTGTGGAAGCGGAGTTGCACCGGAACGGCGAGGTCAAGGTGGCCAACGTCCCGAGCTACCGCCGGGCCCAGGGGGTGATCGTGGCGGCACCCGGCCTCGGCGCCGTCCGCGGCGACGTGGCGTGGGGCGGCAACTGGTTCTTCCTGGTGGAGGATCACGACCAGGTGATCGACCGCTCGCGGCTTGAGGAGCTGACCGACTACGCGTGGCGCGTGCGCCAGGCGGTCAACGCCCAGGGGTTTCCCGAGGTGGATCACGTCGAGCTGTTCGCGCCGTCGCCGGCTACCGGCGTGCACAGCCGGAACTTCGTGCTTTGCCCGGGTAAGGCCTACGACCGCTCGCCCTGCGGCACAGGCACGAGCGCCAAGCTGGCATGCCTCGCGGCGGACGGAAAAATGGCCGAGGGCGAGGAGTGGGTGCAGGAGAGCATCATCGGCAGCCGATTCCGCGGGACGTATCGCTGGCTGGACCGCGCCAAGGGCGAGGTCGCGCCGACCATTACCGGCTCGGCCTTCGTCAACGCGGAGGGCGTCCTGCTGCTCAATCCACGCGACCCGTTTTGCTGGGGAATTGGCGCCGCGGACGGCGCAGTTGAAAGGTGAGCGATGAAGGTTGAAAGAAACGGGTGTGGTCGTGTGCAGTGAGCTGAGGTCATTCAACTTTCAACCTTCAACTTTCAACAACAACCTCCGACTGAGATGGCATCGTCAAAATCGGTCCTGATCTGCGGCGGCGGCATCGTCGGCCTGAACTGCGCGTACTACCTGGCCCGGGAAGGCTGGACCGTGACCGTCGTGGAGCGGAACGCCGAGGGCGCCGACTCCTGCGCGCAGGGCAGCGCGGGGTACGTCTCGCCGAGTCATGTCATACCGCTGGCGGCTCCCGGCATGGTCTGGAAGGGACTCAAGTGGATGCTCAGTTCGCGGAGCCCGTTCTACATCAAGCCGCGCCTCGACGCCGACCTGATCCGCTGGGGCTGGCAATTCGCGCGCTCCTGCACGCCGGAGCACACCCGTCGCGCGGCGCCCGTGCTGCGCGACCTCTGCCTGGGCGGCCGCCGGCTCTTCGTCGAGCTGGCCGACGCCACCGGCAACGCCTTCGAGCTGCGGACCGAGGGGCTCCTCAACCTCTGCAAGACCCAGGAGGGACTGGATCACGAGGCGCACGGACTGGCGGCGCTGGCGAATGAACTCGGGGTCGAGGCAAAGGTGCTCGACGCGCGGGCCACGGCGGCGCTCGAGCCGGGCGTGAAGATGGACGTCATGGGTTCGGTCTATTTCCCGATCGACGCCCATCTGTCGCCGCGGAAGTTCATGCCGGCGATGCTCGGCCTGCTCCGGGCGATGGGCGTCGCGTTCCGCTGGCAGACGGAGGTCACGGGCTGGCGCGTTGACGGCGGGCGGGTTTCCGCCGTGCAGACGACCGGCGGGGAGATCGCCGCCGACGAATTCGTGCTGGCGGGCGGCTCGTGGTCCTCCGCGGCGACAGCGGGCCTGAGGATTCGGCTGCCGCTCCAGGCGGGCAAGGGCTATAGCCTCACGATCGAGCGGCCGCGCTTCCGGATGTCGAAGCCGATGATTCTGACCGAGCGGCGGGTGGCTGTGACCCCAATGGGCGAGACCCTGCGTTTCGGTGGGACGATGGAGATTGCTGGGCACAGCGACCGGGTGCGGCCGGAGCGCGTGGAGCAAATCATCGCGGCGGCGCAGTTCTTCCTGCCGGAGTTCACGGCGGCGGATTTCGCGGGCATCAAGCCGTGGTTCGGTTACCGCCCGGTTTCACCCGACGGCCTCCCGTACATCGGACGGTTCGGGCGGCATCCGAACCTCACTGCCGCTTGCGGCCACGCGATGCTCGGGGTCACGATGGCGCCGGTCACCGGTCTGCTGGTCAGTGAGGTGCTCGGCGGCCGGAAGCCCTCGGTGCCGCTGGAGCTGCTCAACCCCGACCGCTTCGCATGAGGGTTCCCGCTCTCCCGCCGTTGGGTGCAGGCGCGCTCTGCGCCTGAAGCGACCCGGCGCCCTCCAATTCTCTGGCCGCCCCGTGGCCATCCTCCGAACCCAACCAACCCCATGAACTGGCAAGGCGTTATTCCGGCCATCACCACCAACTTCCGCCCGAACGGCGCGGTCGACCATGCGGCGCTCACGCGCCATTGCCGCTGGATGATCGACAGCGGCTGCGCGGGCATCGTCTGCTGCGGTTCGCTCGGCGAGGCGGCGACGCTGAGCCACGCCGAGAAACTCGCGATCGCCGCGACCTGCGTGAAGGCCGTGGGGGACCGCGCGCCGGTGGTGCTGGGTATTGCCTCGCTGTCGACGACGGACGCGGTGGCGCTGGCGAAGGGCGCCGCCCGCGCCGGCTGCGAGGGCATCATGGTGCTGCCGCCCTACGTCTACAGCACCGACTGGCGCGAGATGAAGACCCACGTGAGCGCGGTCATCGCGGCCACGAAACTGGAGTGCCTACTCTACAACAATCCGCCGGCCTACCAGACCGACTTCCTGCCGTGGCAGATCGCGGAGCTGGCCGCGGACCATGCGAACCTCCGGGCGGTGAAGGAATCGAGCGGCGACACGCGGCGGGTGACGGCGATCCGCCACGCCTGCGGCCGCCGGCTGGCCGTCCTGGTTGGCATGGACGACGCCATCCTCGAGGGCATCTACGCCGGAGCGGAGGGCTGGATTGCCGGCCTCGTGAACGCGTTTCCCGTTGAGTCGGTCACGCTCTTCGACCTCGCCACCCGCGGCGACAAGGCGCGGGCGGGCGAGCTCTACAAATGGTTCCTGCCGCTGCTCGTCCTCGATACGGTGCCGAAGTTTGTGCAGTACATCAAATGGCTGCAGGCCGAGCTGGACCGGGGCAGCGCCACCGTCCGGCCGCCGCGCCTGCCGCTGGCCGGGGCCGACCTGGCGCACGTCAAGGCCGTGCTGGCCCGGGCCCGGCGCTCGCCGCCGAGAATCTGAGCCCAAGTCGAGGGTCGAGGCGTCGAATTGCCAGAGCGCGGTGGAACGTTGTCGGCGTCGGCTGCCCGGCGGACCATCAGTTGCTCGACCTTCGACTTCTCGTCCCTCGACTGCATGGTTCGGACTGGGGCGAATGAGACAGCCTCCTTACGTCGGCTGCTACGGTCCCATACCCTGGACCGGAGACGCAGAGTGGAAAACCGCTAATCTTCACTCATCCACATTAAGCGGGTTTGGAACAATTAGCGTGGATTAGCGCAGATTAGTGGTTCCCCAAACTCCGTCCCCTCCGTTTCCTCCTGTGCAATCTCAGTCGCCAACGTAGCGGGAATTGCTTTGCTCCGTCCCATGGAATTGCGCGGCCTTTCCCTCATCGGCTCGGAAACAGGTGTCGCCGGCGGCGCGACGTTTCACGGGTTTGATCCCGCCAAGCAGGAGACGCTCTCGCCCGCCTACCACAGCGCGTCGCCGGCGGAACTCGAGCGCGCGGTCCAGCTTGCCGCGGCCGCCGCGCCGGCCTGGGCGAAGCTTCCGGGGCGCGAGCGCAACCGATTCATGCGGCGCGTGGCCGACTTGCTGGACGCCCATGTCAGCGACCTCGCTACCCGCGCCGCGCATGAGACGGGCCTGCCGGTGGCGCGCTGCACCGGAGAAGTGGCCCGGACCGCGGGGCAGTTGCGGCTTTACGGCGCGGCGGCCGAGGCGGGCGACTGGCTCGATGCGCGCATTGAAACGGCGCAGCCCGACCGGAAACCGCTCCCGAAGCCGGACCACCGTTCCCTGCTGCGGCCGCTGGGCGCGGTGGTCGTCTTCGGCTCGAGCAATTTCCCGTTCGCCTACTCGGTTGCCGGCGGTGACACCGCGTCAGCCTGGGCGGCAGGCTGTCCCGTGATCGTCAAGGCCCACCCGGCCCACCCGGGCACCGGCGAGCTCGTCGGTCGGCTGGTCGTGGCTGCGGTGAAGGAGTTAGGATTGCCGCCTGGCACGTTTTCGCTGCTGTTCGACGCCGGCTTCACGGTGGGGCAGACGCTCGTGAAGCATCCCGCGGTCAAGGCGGTCGGTTTCACCGGCTCGCTGCGCGGCGGTCGGGCGCTGGTGGATCTCGCTGCGTCGCGGCCGGAACCGATCCCGGTCTACGCGGAGATGGGGAGCACCAACCCGGTTTTCATCCTGCCCGGCGCGCTGGCGGAGGGGGCCGCGGCGATCGTCGACGGCCTGCATGCGTCGGCGACGCAGGGCGTGGGCCAGTTCTGCACGAACCCGGGCGTGATCATCCTGGAGCGTTCCCCGACGGCGGAGCGGTTTGTGCGCGACCTTGGCGCGAAACTCGCGGCGACCGCGGCCGCGCCGATGCTCACGCCGGGGATTGTCGGGGCATTTCGGCAGAATGTCGGGGTTCGGTCCAAGCAGCCCGGAGTCATCCAGCTCGTGGGTGGCGAGAGCGGCGACCCGGCGCGGATTGGATCCCTGCCGCCGTGTGCGGCCCAGCCGGTGTGGTTCGAGACCGACGCGGCGACCTTCCTCGCCAACCACGGGCTCTCGGAGGAGATCTTCGGCCCGAGCTCGGTCGTCGTCTGGTGCCGCGATCGCGCCGAGCTGCTGATCGTCGCGCGCCAGCTCGAGGGCAGCCTCACCGCCTCACTGCACGCGGGCAGGGGCGAGCTGGCCGCGCAGGCGGAACTGGTGGATATCCTGGCGCAGCGGGCCGGACGGCTGGTCCTGAACGGCTATCCGACGGGCCTGGAGGTCAGCCACGCGATCGTGCACGGGGGGCCCTATCCGGCAACGAGCGACGGCGGACGAAGCACTTCGGTGGGCACGCGCGCCCTCCTGCGTTGGGGGCGGCTGATCTGCTATCAAAACTTTGCCGACGAGCTGCTCCCGCCCGAGCTGCAGAACGCGAACCCACTCGGCCTCGCCCGGCTGGTGAACGGCCAGCTGACGCGCAACGCGGTCTGAGGTTTTTGTTTCACCACGAAGAGCGCGAAAGCCGCAAAGCGCTGAATGGCTTCGCGTCCTTCGTGCCCTTCGTGGTGATCAAAACCTCAGCCCTTCTTGTTGGGCAAAGCGCGGGTGGTGACCTCGGTCTTTAGCTTGGCGACGAACGCGTCGGCGGTCATCACGCCCTCGTCACCGCGGGCGCGGCTGCGCACCGCGACGCTCTGGGCGTCCGCCTCCTTCTGGCCGATCACGAGGGTGTAGGGCACCTTGTCGAGCTCGGCGCGGCGGATCTTGGCGCCGAGTTTGTCGCTGTGGCCGTCAATCGTGGCGCGCAGGCCCTCGCCCTTGAGCCGGGTCAGCAGCGCGTGGGCGTAGTCGTTGAGCTTGTCGCTGATCGTGACGAGCCGCACCTGCTCGGGCGCGAGCCAGGCGGGGAAGTCGCCGCCGAAGTGCTCGATCAGCACACCGCAGAAGCGCTCCATCGAGCCGAACGGCGCGCGGTGGATCATCACGGGACGGTGCGGCTGGTTGTCCGCGCCAATGTAGGTGAGGTCGAAGCGGACCGGGAGGTTGTAGTCCACCTGGACGGTGCCGAGCTGCCACTCGCGGCCGATGACGTCGCGCACGACGAAGTCGATCTTCGGGCCGTAGAACGCGGCCTCGCCCGGCTCCTCGGTGAAGGGCACGCCCAGCGTCTTGGCCGCCTCGCGGCAGGCCTGCTCGGCCTTGTCCCAGTTGGCGGCGTCGCCGGTGTACTTCTTCGAGTCGGGATCGCGGAGGCCGACGCGCACGCGGTAGTCGGACATGCCGAGCGTCGACAGGACGGTCTTCACGAGGGAGAGGCAGCCGAGCACCTCCTGGCCAACCTGTTCCTCGGTGCAGAACAGGTGGGCGTCGTCCTGGGTGAAGCCCCGGACGCGGGTCATGCCGTTGAGCTCGCCCGACTGCTCCCAGCGGTAGACCGTGCCGAACTCGGCAAGGCGGACCGGGAGGTCGCGGTAGGAGTGGGGCTGCGAGGCGAAGACCTTGATATGGTGCGGGCAGTTCATCGGCTTCAGCATGAAGCCGTCGAGCAGCTGGTCGTCCGGCTTCACGCGGTCCGGCGTGATGGTCTCACGGCCGGTGCGGGCGTTGACCTGCGAGGCGAGGCGCGCGGACACGGCCTCGAGCCGGGCGAAAGCCTCGGCGCAGGAGCAGCCCTCGTGGAGCACCTTGGCGAGCGACTCGTTCTCGAAGACCGGCGAGAACTGGGACTCCTTGTAGTACGGGAAGTGTCCCGACGTCTTGTAGAGCTCGAGCTTGCCGATGTGCGGCGTGAACACCTGCGAATAGCCCTGCTTGCGGAGCTCGCCGCCGATGAAGTCCTGGAGCTCCTGGCGGATAATCGACCCGTGCGGGGTCCAGAGAATCAGGCCCTGGCCGACGTCCTCGTCGACGACGAAGAGCTTGAGGTCCTTGCCGAGCTTGCGGTGGTCGCGGAGCTTGGCCTGCTCGAGCTGCTCGAGGTAGGCGGCGAGCTCGTCCTTGGTCGGGAACGCGGTGCCGTAGATGCGCTGGAGCTGCTTGTTCTTTTCGTCGCCGCGGTGGTACGCGCCGGCGATGGAGAGCAGCTTGAATGCCTTCAGCTTCGAGGAGTACCGGACGTGGGTGCCGGCGCAGAGGTCGACGAACTCGCCGTTCTGGTAGAACGAGATCTTCTCGCCCTCGGGAATGTCAGCGAGGCGGCCCAGCTTGTAGCGCTCCTGGCCGCGGGACTGGATGATCGCGACGGCCTCGTCGCGCGAGACCTCCTTCCGGATGAACGGCTGGTTTTCGTCCGCGATCTTCTTCATCTCGGCCTCGATCTTGGCGAGGTCCTCGACGGTGAATTTGTGGTCGAGGTCGATGTCGTAGTAGAACCCGGTGTCCGTCGGCGGCCCGATGTCGAGCTTGGCGTCCGGCCAGAGCCGGAGGACGGCGGTCGCCATGATATGCGAGGCCGAGTGGCGGAGTTCTTCGAGGGGAGTCATCATGGGAAGGAGGGAGTAGCGAGTAGCGGGTAGTGGGTAGCGAGTAGATTCTTGCGAGTGATGAGCCTTGGAAGTGGGGTTCCGGGCGATCGCGAATCAGGTCGAATGCCAGTGAATGTTATGAGGCGATGTGAAGCTTTGCGGCCTTGAAGTGGCTGCGGCGCGGGCTAGGTGACTGCACATGGACGCACACCTTTATGAGGAATTGCACTGCATCCTTCGCAATCCGGAATGTTTTCCCGTGGAGCTGACCCTGACGAGCGGGGACAAGATCACGGTCAAACATCCCGATGAAGTTCATGTTGCCGGGCGACTCGACCGGATCTTCTTTTTCGCCACGGGAACCAACGCCATCTTTGAATGGCTGCCTTTGGAGTTTGTGGCGAAGGTCCGGGCCAACGCGAAAAAGAGCTGGTGGTCTCACTTTTTCAGGGGCTCCAGCGAGTAGCCGTCCTTGCGATCTAGCATGGACCAGCCGGCCGCGGCGAGCTCCTTGCGAAGCGCGTCGGCGGTGGCGAAGTCCTTGGCCTGCTTGGCGGCCCAGCGCTTGGCGGCGAGCGCGGCCACTGCGGTCGGGGCTTCGGCCTTCGGCGCGGCGGCTTCGTCAAGCTTCAGGCCAAGGGCGAAAAGGATCCGGTCGAAGGAGGCCTGGTCAACTTTGGCTGCGTGCTGATGGATCGCGCTGAACAATGCACCAAACGCGGCCGGGGTGTTCAGGTCGTCGTGCAGCGCCGCGAGCACCGGCTCGAGCACCGAGGCATCGCCTCCGGTCGGCTTCTGCGTCGCACGGAATGAACGCAGCGTCTTGAGAGCGCTCTCCGCGGCGTGAAGGGAATCCAGCGTGAAGTTGAGCTGCTTGCGCGGGTGGCCCATCAGGAGGGCGTAGCGCAGCGCCATCGGCGAGAAGCCCTTCGCGGTCAGGTCGTCGAGGGTGTAGAGGTTGCCCAGGCTCTTGCTCATCTTCTTGCCGTCCACGAGCAGGTGCTCGCTGTGGTACCAGTGACGGGAGAAGGTGCGGCCATTGCAGCACTCGCTCTGGGCGATCTCGTTCTCGTGGTGCGGGAACAGCAGGTCGACGCCGCCGGTGTGGAGGTCGATGGTCTCGCCGAGGTGCTTCTTGCTCATCGCGCTGCACTCGATGTGCCAGCCCGGGCGGCCGCGGCCCCACGGGCTATCCCACGCGTTGTCGCCGTCCTCGTCCTTGTGCGCCTTCCACAGGGCAAAGTCGGAGACGTCCTCCTTCTCGTCGGCGTCGGCCGCAGTGGCCTTCAGCGCGGCGCCGAGCTGGAGCTCGCGCTCCTTCACGCGGGAGAGCCGGCCGTAGGACTCAAACGAGGTGACCTTGAAATAGACCGAGCCATCCGGCGCGCGGTAGGCGTGGCCCTTCCGCATGAGGACGTCGATCATGTCGACCTGCTCACGGATGTGGCCCGTCGCGGTCGGCTCGATGTGGGGCGGGAGGCAGTTCAGGGCGGCGCAGTCCGCGTGGAACTTGTCGGTCCATTGCTTCGTGACGGCGGCCAGCGACCGGCCCTCCTCGCGGGCGCGCTTGATGGTCTTGTCGTCGACGTCGGTGAGGTTGCGGACGTGCTTCACCTTTTCCTTCCCGAAGTCGAGTTCGAGCAGGCGGCGGATCACGTCATTGATGACGAAGGTGCGGAAGTTGCCGATGTGGGCCGGGGCGTAGACGGTCGGGCCGCAGTTGTAAAAGCGGTAGAGCCCGTCCGGCTGGGACGGCTGGAGCTCGCGGGTCTCCCGCGTGAGCGAGTCGAACAGCTTGATGGCCATGAAAAGGGAAAGGAGAGGAGGGTACGCTGACGGAAATTCCGCCGCGGCGGAATGCTGTTTTTGCTGACGGCGCGGACGCGCCGGCGGTTGTCGGACTCAACAACCGCAGCCCGTCGTTCGCGTCGTGGCCGTCCGACGCGGGGCGCTGCAAAAACACTTGGCGAACCGGTGCATGGCGTGCTCTTGTCCGCCGAGCAACGGGGATATGACCGGCGACTTCAAGCATGTTTTGCCCGCGTTTCCGTCCATCCGGGAACTTCGGACGTGGATCGCGGCGGCCGCCGCGATCGGCGCCCTGACGGCGGCAGCCGCGGACGAGAGCCCGCCGCGGCCGCCGGAATTCCGGCGGCTTCCACCGCTGCTGGCCATCCGCGAGGCCGGCACCAAGGCCCACCTGCCTGTCACGGGCCTGGCCGCCGCCGTCGACCGTCCCGACGCCCGGCCCGGCGACAGCGTCACGGTGCTCGTCAGCCTCACGAAGCGCGACACGCTCAAGCAGTGGCTCATCCGGCTCGAGCTGGAGCAACCTGGCGCCGGCGGGCCACTGCGCAGCTATGCCGCGGCCGACTTCTACACCTCGACCGGCCACCATTTTCGCTTCAGCGGCGGCACGGCCGGCCTGCGGATCGCGATGATCGGGCCGCTGGAGGAGAGCGACGCGGGACGGCCGGCGGCCACGTCGCCGGCGGTGAAGCGGGTTCGGGTGCAGGTGGGCATGGATTTCCTCGCACTGGGCCTCGACCGGGCTCCGGCGATGACGCTCCGCGTGGCGGCCGAACGCGCCCGCAACCCGCAGCTGCCGCATGGCAATCTCGGCATCCGTGGCCAGCCGTTTCCGCCGGACGTGGTGGCGCGCGATGGTCCGGTGGCCGCCGCCGCAGGCGTGACGGAGGCCGACGAGCGTTCGATCATCGGGTCGGTGATGGCGCTCCAGGAGTTTTTCCAACTCGCCAGCCGGACCCCCGGCCTCGACGACGTGCTCCGCTCGGTGCTGGACCTGCCGTGGTGGTCGATCATCCGCAACGGCGGCAAGATCGACCTCAACATCGAGTCCCTGCCGTTCCAGCGGGAGCTCGTCGCCGCGGACTGGGGCCTGCCGGCGGCCGAGAAGGCCTATGCCGCGCCGTTCCTGCTCCGGATCAATGGCCGGCCGGCGCTCGTCTTCCAGCTCGCCCTCGCTGCGCCCAAGCCGCCGCTGACGGTCAGCGCCGGCATCGTGGGCCTGGCCGCCTGCGCGCCCGACGGCGATGGCCCCGTGCTGACCTTCCAGGTGGTTTCGTCGGAGGCCGGAAAGTAGCGCGGCCCAGCGGCTTCGGTAGGGCCGATTCTACCGGGGCCGAAGCCGACTTTCGACATTCGACTTTGGACCTCCGGCCCCCAGACTCGTCTGCCATGTCCGAAGCCTTCAAACTCGACCTCACCCAGCGTCCCCGCCGCCTGCGCCGCACTGCCAGCCTGCGCGCCATGACGGAGGAGACCATCCTGCGGCCGGCGGATTTCATCGCGCCGCTCTTCGTCGTCGATGGCAAGGCCAAGCCGGAGGAGATCAAGTCCATGCCGGGCGTTTTCCGGCTCTGCATCGCCGACCTGGTCAAGGAGTGTCGCGCGCTCCTCAAGCTGGGCGTGCCGGCCGTCGCGCTGTTCCCCAAGCTCGACCCGAGGCTCAAGGATTCCGAGGGCACCGAGGCCCTGAACGAGGACACGCTCATCCTCCGCGCCGTGCGGGCGGTGAAGGCGGCCGTGCCGGAAATCACGATTCTCACCGACGTGGCGCTCGACCCGTACACCAGTCACGGGCACGACGGCGTGCTCAACGCGGCGCAGGACGACGTCGAGAATGACCGGACGGTCGGCATCCTCTGCAAGATGGCGGTCATGCAGGCCCGCGCCGGCGTCGACCTGGTTGCGCCGTCAGACATGATGGACGGCCGCGTCGGCGCGATCCGCCGCGCGCTCGATGCCGCCGGCTACACGGGCACGGGCATCGTGGCATACTCGGCAAAGTTCAATTCAGGCTACTACGGCCCGTTCCGCGACGCGGTCGGCAGCGCGCAGGCGGCCGGCACGCGACTGCTCAGCAAGGCGACGTACCAGCTCAATCCGGCCAACCGCCGCGAGGCGATCAATGAGGCCATTCTCGACGAGGCCGAGGGCGCGGACATCCTGATGGTGAAGCCCGCGGGCATGTATCTCGACATCATCCGTGACGTGCGCGAGATCACGCGCAAGCCGGTCGCGGCCTATCAGATCTCGGGAGAATACGCGCAGATCCACGCCGCCGCGCGGCTGGGCTGGCTCGACCTCGCCCGGTGCCGTCACGAGTCGCTCCTCGCGATCAAGCGCGCCGGCGCCGACCTGATCCTGACCTACTTCGCCAAGGAAATGGCGGCGGCGCTCTGAGGCCAGGCGCCGCGACGGTTCGGAGATCGGAGTTCGGAGATCGGAGTTCGAATACCAACCGCGAAGGGACGCGTTCCCACCGCGAAAGGACCTTGGTCGTGCGACGACGGCTCGATCGCATCTCCGAACTTCGAACTCCGATCTGCGAACTTCGATCTCCGACCTCCGGCCTAGCCGGACTGCCGCAGCGTGCTGTGCTTCACGCTGTAGCCGAAATAGACGGCGAAACCGACGGCCATCCAGATCGCGAGCCGCAGCCAGGTGTCGGGCGGCAGGGTGAACATCATGCCGACACACGTGACGGCGCCCAGAATCGGAATCAGGGGCACCCAAGGAGTGCGGAACGGCCGGGGCAGGTCGGGCCGGGTGCGGCGCAGGACGAGGATGCCGAGGCAGACGATGGCGAATGCCATGAGCGTGCCGATCGAGATCAGCTCGCCGAGCAGGTCGAGCGGCAGCAGGCCCGCCACGATCGAGCAGACCAGGCCGGTGAGCATCGTCGCGAGGTAGGGCGTGCGGAAGCGGGGGTGGAGCTTGCTGAACGCGGACGGCAGCAGGCCGTCCTTCGCCATCGAGAAAAAGATCCGCGGCTGGCCCAGCAGCGAAACCAGCGCGACCGAGGTCAGGCCGGCGATGGTCGCGATCTCGATGCTGAAACGGAGGATGGCCGGCGCCTTGATTTCCTGCAGCACGAAGATGAACGGCGCCTCCACGTTGAGCTGCGGGTATTTCACCATCGCGGTGAGCACCAGCGCGACGGCGATGAACAGGAACGAGCAGATTCCGAGGCACGCCAGCAGCCCGATCGGCATGTCGCGCTGCGGGTTCCGCGTCTCCTGGGCGGCGCAGGACACGTTGTCGAAGCCGACGTACGCAAAGAAGATCACGGCGGCACCCTTGAAGACGCCGCTCCAGCCGAAGTCGCCGAAGTGACCCGTGTTGGCCGGGACGAAGGGCGTGAGATTGTGGCGCGCGAGTTCCAGGTGATTGAAGATCCACCACGCGCC
Source organism: Verrucomicrobiota bacterium (assembly GCA_018239675.1). GTDB lineage: Bacteria > Verrucomicrobiota > Verrucomicrobiia > Opitutales > Opitutaceae > Opi-474. The sequence goes on along the minus strand of JAFEGX010000026.1, from coordinate 5,792 downwards.
GTAGGCGATCAGCACCAGCAGCACGCCCACCTTGATGAAGACCATCGTGTTGTTGAAACGGGCCGACTCACGGATGCCGATGACGAGGATGACGGTCAGGGCGACCGAGATGAACACGGCCGGGAGGTTGATGATCGCCCCGGTGGCCGTAATGTGCCCGTGGTCCAGCTCGAAAGGCGCCTGGCCGAACGCCGCGGGGATCGAGACGCCGAATTCGGCGAGGAGCCCCTGGATCGCGGCGGACCAGCTCACCGCGACGGCCGCCCCGGAAAAGAGATACTCGAGGATCAGGTCCCAGCCGATGATCCAGGCGACGAACTCGCCCATGGTCGCGTAGGTGTAGGTGTAGGCGCTGCCGGCGACCGGGATCATCGTGGCGAACTCCGCGTAGCACAGTCCCGCGAAGAGACAGCCGAGGCCCGCGATGATGAACGAGAAGACGATCGCCGGCCCGGCGTACTGGGCGGCGGACGTGCCGGCGAGGACGAAGATGCCGGCGCCGACGACCGAACCGATGCCGAGGCTGACGAGATTGAGCGCGTTCAGCTCCCGTTTCATCCCGTGCGCGCCCTCGGACTCGGCGATGAGCGTGCCGACGGGTTTGGCCTGGAAGAGCTTCATGGGGCGGGAGGCAGGGTCGAAGGTCGCAGGTCCAAGGTCAAACGTCACCTAGGGTCATTTTGGTATAGATTGACGCCACCGAGAACCCGGAGCCGAGCCGAAGGACACGGAGCCAGACCCTAGTTGACTAGTTGACCTTCGACTCTTCGACCTTCGACTTTGGACTTTGGACCAAATCAGCCCGCCCGCAGCTTGCTGTGGCGGCGGCTGTAGCCGAAGTAGATCACGAGTCCGACGGCCATCCAGACGATCAGCCGCATCCAGGTGTCGTGGGGCAGGGCCTTCATCTGCCAGAAGCACAGGCCGGCGCCGAGAATCGGAACGAGCGGCACGAACGGCGTGCGGAAGCTCCGGGTGAGGTTGGGCTGCCGGTAGCGCAGGATCGGGATCGCGAGGCAGACGATGACGAAGGCGAACAGCGTGCCGATCGACACGAGTTCGCCGAGCAGCGAGAGCGGGAACACGCCGCCGATCACGGTGGCGATCGCGCCGGTGACGACCGTCGTGACGTACGGGGTCTTGAAGCGCGGGTGGACCTTCGAGAAGACCGCGGGGAGCAGGCCGTCGTTGGCCATCGAGAAGAAGATGCGGGGCTGGCCCATGAGCATCACGAGAATCACGGAGCTGAGGCCCGCGATCGCGGCGATCTCCACCACGAACCGGAGCGCGAACGGCGCGCCGGCCGCCTGCAATGCATTCACGACCGGCGCCGGGTTGTTGAGCTCGGTGTACTTCGCCATGCCGGTCAGCACGAGGGAGATCGCGATGAAGAGCACGGTGCAGACCGCGAGCGACCCGAGGATGCCGATGGGCATGTCCTTCTGCGGATTGCGCGCCTCCTGCGCCGAGGTTGAGACCGCATCAAAGCCGATGTACGCGAAGAAGATCACGCCCGCGCCGCGCCAGATGCCGCTCCAGCCGAACTGGCCCTCGACGCCGGTGTTCGCCGGGATGAACGGCGTCCAGTTCTGCAGGGCAAGCTGACGGTGGCTCAGCAGGAACCAGAGGCCGAAGCCGATCACGGCCAGGAGGACAGCGACCTTTGTGATCACCATCAGGTTGTTGAAGGTCGCGGATTCCTTGATGCCGATGTAGAGGAGGATGGTGAGTAGGACGATGATGGCCATCGCCGGGACGTCCAGGATCGCGCCGGTCGCGACGAAGTGGCCGTCGACGAAATTGAGCGGCGCGCTCGTCAGCGAGGTGGGGATGACGATGCCGAATTCCTTGAGGAACGCGACGAAGTGCCCGGACCAGCCGACCGCGACGGTGGGGGCGGTGAAGAGATACTCGAGGATCAGGTCCCAGCCGATGATCCACGCGAGGAACTCGCCCATGGTGGCATAGGCGTAGGTGTAGGCGCTGCCGGCGATCGGGATCATCGCGGCAAACTCGGCGTAGCAGAGCCCGGCGAACAGGCAGCCGAGGCCCGAGATCACGAACGAGATGGCGATGGCCGGGCCGGCGTACTGCGCGGCCGCCTGGCCGGTCAGCACGAAGATGCCCGCGCCGATGATGGCGCCGACGCCCAGGCTCACGAGGTTGAGTTTGCCCAGGGTGCGCCGCAGGCCTTGGTCGGTGGCGGCCTCCCGCTGCAGCTGGATGATTGATTTGGTGCGGAACAGGCTCATGGCGGGTGGCTGGGTGGGCGGGGCGGGGTGGAGGGAGCGTTCAGAACGGCGAGCGAGGCACCTGGACCGAGTCGCCGGGCATCATGAGGATGTCCTGCTTCGGGTCCCGCTGGGCGAGCGTGACGTTCACCTCGTACGCGGCGGAACCGCGCGTGAGGCTGACTTTCGTTTCCTTGGCGTAAAGGGTGAAGCCGCCGGCCGACTGAATGGCCTTGGTGACGGTGAGGTCGGGCATCCAGATCACGCGGCCGGGCCGGGCGACCTCGCCGCCGACGTAGACGTAGCGCTCGGTGACGGAGACGGAGACATCGACGGTGCGGTAGATCTGCTTGGCGATGTACTCGGCGCGGATGCGCTCGGCGAGATCGCCGGTGGTCGTCTCGGCCGTGCTGACGGTGCCGATGTACGGCAGGGTAATGTTGCCGCGGTCGTCAATCTGCACCGAATGGGTGCTCGGGTCGGGCACGCCCTGCAGGCTGATCGTGAGGCTGTCGCCGGGCCGCAGCTGGGCGGCACTCACGGTGGAGGCGGCGGGGATGACCGGATTGGCCGTGCTGCCGCCGGTCGATTCGCAGCCCGCGAGCAGTGCCGCGAGTGAGGCGAGGCACAGCAGGAGCGGGCGGCGGATTAGATCCATGAACGGGAAATGGGTCCGGCCGCGCAAATTTGGGATCAGCGTTTCCCGCGGGAGCGGGCGCGCGGTTTTTCGTCCTCGTCGCCGTCGGAATCGCCCTCCTCCTCCTCGTCCTTCTCCTTGTCCTTGCCCTCGTCGTCGCCTTCCTCCTCGTCCTCATCCTCGTCCCACTTGAGGGACTCGTCATTCTTGAGTTTCTCCTCCTCCTCCTCGTCGAGCTCGGGCAGGTCGTCGTCCTCCTCCTCGCTCTTGGCGGGCTTCTCGTCATCGGTCTCGTAGCCGGCGGGCATGAAATCGAGGATGGCGGTGATCTCCTCGAAGGCGTGGACCGCGCGGCCCTCGATGAAGCTGCTGTTCTGGTCCTCGCGGATCTCGTCCTCGACCTCGTCGAGGGTGAGCTTCGACTCGAACTCAAACAGGTCGTTCAGCATCTTCACGCGGCAGCGCGTGAGGTGGTCGAGCAGGTCGGCGTACGGCCCGTTCTCCTCGTCGAGGATGTCGGGCAGCAGGAAGAGCTTCTCCTCGGACTCGAAGACGGACTCCTTCGTGCGCTTGAGCCGCACCTTGCCTCCGCCGAGGTCCTTCTCGATGCGGAAGGGGATGAAGGCGCGCTCCATCGTGTCCTGCTCGAAGCCGTAGTCGCGGAGCGGATCGACCAGCTCGATGAGGTGGTCGCGCTGGCGCGGGTCGATGATGCTCAGGCCGTCCACATCCCAGCGCACCGGGTCGCTGGTCTCGTGCACCCACCAATTGTGATCTTCGCCCAGACGAACGACGCACCAATCGAGAGTTGAAGTAGGTTTGGCCATAGAGCAGGTGAGGCGGAGGGAATTTTCGCGCAGCGTGCGAGGGGAGTAGTAAAAAACAAGCACAAAAGAGCCGAGTTTGCGTCGGGACAAATTTTGCGCGCCCTCGTGCAAAAATCCTTTGCCCTTGGGCCTTTAGACGGGAGGGCCTTGCCTTTTCCAATCTCGATTTTCATCGTCCGGTTTCATGGGCTTCCTTTACGAGAAACTGGCGCGCCGCGCGTTCTTCCGGCTCGACCCGGAGCACGCCCACGAATTGAGCGTCACGGCGCTCTCGGCGCTGGCGCGCCTGACGCCCCTCTGCCGTCTCCTCGAGGCCTGCAACCAGCTGCCGTCCGCCGCCCGCCCGGTGGAGGCCTTCGGCCTGCGGTTCCCCAATGCCGTGGGACTTGCCGCCGGCTACGACAAGCACGCCAAGGCCTGGCCTGCCGCCGCCGCCCTGGGTTTTGGTCACGTCGAGATCGGCACTGTCACCGCCCTGGCCCAGCCCGGCAACGACCGGCCCCGCGTCTTCCGCTACCCGGCGCAGGAGGCTGTGATCAACCGGATGGGCTTCAACAACGAGGGTGCCGCCACCGTCGCCGCGCGCCTCGCCCGCCAGCCGGGACCCGGCCATCGCCGCATCCCGCTCGGGGTGAACCTCGGCAAGTCGAAGGTTGCGCCCATTGACGAGGCGGTGGCCGACTATCTCGAGAGTTTCCGCCTGCTTGCCGGCCATGCCGACTACCTCGTGCTGAATGTCAGCAGCCCGAACACCCCCGGCCTGCGCCAGCTCCAGGATGCGGACCGTCTCCGCGAGCTCCTGGCGGCCGTGACCTCCGCCAACCGCGAGCGCGCCCACTGCGGTGCGGGCGGCAGGCCGATCCTTCTCAAGATCGCGCCCGACCTGACCTTCCCGCAAATCGACGCGGTGCTCGAGGCCATCTTTCAGCATGGTCTCGACGGGATCATCGCCACGAACACCACGCTGGCCCGGCCCGGGCCTTTTGCGCGGGTCGACCAGGCTGGCGGTCTCAGCGGCGCCCCGTTGCGGCAACGTTCGACTGAGATCGTCAACTACATCGCCCGGGCCACCTCCGGCCGCCTCCCAATCATCGGGGTTGGCGGCATCATGGACGCCGAGTCCGCCGGTGAGAAACTCGATGCCGGCGCCACGCTGGTCCAGATCTACACCGGCTTGGTTTACCGCGGTCCTTTTTTCCCGGCGGCCGTGGCCCGGGCGCTGGCGGATCGGCAAATACGATAGGGGGAAGACAGGTTACGAACGCCGAACGTCGGACGCCCAACGCCCAACGCCGAAGGACCGTGCGACGGCTGAAGCCGTCCAATTGTTGATGGAGGTGGCGCGACCTTCCGCCGCCACACCTTTTCGCGAGCCCAAACTTCGGCGTTGGGCGTTGGGCGTCCGACGATCGGCGTACGCTTGGAAATCCGCGGTTTCCAGCCTCACGATTTCAGTGCTTTACAAGCTTACGTCGATTCCTCTTAGTCCGCCTTCCCCTATCTAGAAATGCTCGGGTGGTGGAATTGGTAGACACACACGTTTGAGGGGCGTGTGCCGTAAGGCGTGCAGGTTCGAGTCCTGTCCCGAGCACCAGTCTTCGCCGCCGCGACAGCGGCAAAGAAGACTGCCCTTCGAAGCGCGCGTGCCGCGTGCGTAGAAGGGCCGAATGTCCAGTATGCGGCTACGACCCGGCAAGCCTGTCCTTGGATCCAGAACCGACGCTTCCCGATGACGTTCGCCGCCGCGGCCGCTACTCGGCAATCCAGCTTCGTGCCGAGACTCTCCTTGATTGGAATGGATTTCGTCACCTCCCGAGTCCAATCCTACAGGACCGAAACCACCCCGCACATCGACGACGACCCGCTCCAGCAGAATTAGCGCAGATTAGTGGAGATTAGCGGTTTCTTCCTCGGGAATTTTGTTCCGTCATAACGTAAAATTCCCGTCCGGGAAATCGCTTGCGTCACCTCTTGGCGCGTTAACACTCCGCTGCGACTACACCAAGCGCCCTGCGTGCGCTTTCAGCCAACCACCGCCGCGGGCCCCGCGCCCGCTTTGTTCCCGACTACATGGACGACACGCCCGCCAAGGAGAAT
>JAFEGX010000025.1 GCA_018239675.1 Verrucomicrobiota bacterium | reverse complement strand
GGCGTTCCAGAAGGTCCGCCAGTCCTCGCAGGACAAGGCGGTGCTCAACAACGCCCGTCAGCTCTCGGCCGCCGCCGACCAGTACTACCTCGAGAACGGTGTCTCGACGGTGACGCTTGGTTCGCTCGTCGGTTCGTCGAACTACGTGAAGGCCCTCAACCTGGTCGCCAACGAGACCTACCCGAGCGCCTACACGCAGGGCGTCACGATCACGATCACCGGCATCGCCGGCGTTCGCACGATCACCTACGCCCCGTAGTTGGGCGTTTCTCCCCCTGCGGGCGGCCCGGCCATGCCGGCGGGCCGCCCGCAGCTTTTCACCGGTCCGGTCATGGCCCGGAAGAGTCGCCAGCTCATTGGGCCCGGTGACGGTCGCCTCGGCGGCGCGCTTCTTGTCCCGCATCATGGCAATGGATGCGCAGCAATTCCGGTGGCGGGGTGGGGCCGGTCGCGGTATCCTACCGAGTGAGGGAACCCGGTCTTGCCGGGGAATCTCCCGGCGCCGCGCTCCGCCGGATCCGTCCAGTTACCTCAACCTCCGTCCCCATGAGCACCCACACCTACCTCGACCATGGGCTGGCCATCCTGAATACGCGCATTGGCGTCCCCGGCACCGGTTCCTCCACGCCGCTGAGCGAGACCTGCCACCCCTTCATCACCATCTCGCGTGAGACCGGCGCCGGCGCCACCACGCTGGGCCAGCACCTCCTGCCGCTGCTGGAGGCCAACCTCGGCAAGGAGGGGCGCAACTGGACGTTCTTGGACAAGAACCTGATCACCCACGCGCTGACGCAGAACCGCCTGCCCGAGAGCCTGGCAAAATACCTTCCCGAGGAACGCGTTTCGGAAATCACCGGACTGATCGGCGAGATCGTCGGCCTGCATCCGCCGCTGTGGGAACTGGAGCAGCGGGTCTCGGAGGCGATCTTCAAGCTCGCACGGGTCGGCTGCGTGATCTTCGCGGGCCGCGCCGCGCACCTGGTCACCCGGAGTCTCCCGGATGGCTTCCACCTCCGGCTGGTGGCGCCGCGCGAGATCCGCGTGGGCCGGATGCAGGACCGGGAGCATCTCTCCCGGGTCGAGGCGGAGCGGAAGATCGAGGATCTCGACCGCGCCCGCCGGCGCTACGTGCTCTCGAACTTCGGGAAGGACATCGACGACCCGCACACCTACGACCTAGTCATCAACACCGGGCACATCCTCCCCGCCACCGCGGCGCAGTTGGTGGTGTCGGCCATGGTGGACCGGATTCGCGCGGCCGCCGCGGCGCCCATGTCCGCCCCGCTCGCCCACGCGTAGGCGATCGCGGAGCCTTCGGGCCCGGCGCCGCTACCGCCGGCGGGCCTCGAGGTTGGGCAGGAAGACCGTGAGCAGGCCGATGAGCGGGAGAAAGCCGCAGAAGTAGAACACGCGCTCGATGCCGATGTGATCCGCGAGGCGGCCCAGCGCGGCGGAGGACACGCCGCTGATGCCGAAGGCGAAGCCGAAGAAGAGCCCCGCGATCAGCCCGACCTTGCCCGGGATGAGCTCCTGCGCGTAGACGAGGATGGCCGAGAAGGCCGACGAGAGGATCAGGCCGATGATCACGCTCAGGCCCGCGGTGGCCGCGAGCCCGACGTGGGGCAGCAGGAGCGAGAAGGGCGCGACGCCCAGGATCGAGAACCAGATCACGTACTTCCGTCCGAACCGGTCGCCGAGCGGGCCGCCGAAGAACGTGCCGGCGGCCACGGCAAACAGGAAGGCGAAGAGGTACAGCTGCGATTCGTGGATCGAGAGCTGGAAGTGGTGGATCAGGTAGAAGGTGTAGTAGTTTGTCAGGCTCACGAGGTACACGTACTTCGAGAAGATCAGCACCAACAGGATGGTGATCGTGAACACCACGGTGCTCCGCGGGAAGCGCGACGCGGCGGCCTGCTGGCGGGCGCGGCTGCGGGCGATGTGGTGGTCGAGGTTGCGCCGGTACCAGCCGCCCACCCGGTAAAGGACGGCGATGCCGGCCGCGGCCAGCACCGAGAACCAGATGATCGCCGGCTGGCCGTGACCGACGATGATCATGCCGGCCAGCGGCCCGAGCGAGGAGCCGAGGTTGCCGCCGACCTGGAACACCGACTGGGCAAACCCATGCCGTCCGCCTGCCGCCATGTGCGCGATGCGCGAGGCCTCCGGATGGAATACCGACGAACCCATGCCGACCAGCGCCGCCGAGACGAGGATGAGGTGGTAGTTGTTCGCCCGCGAGAGCAGCACCAGACCGAGGAGCGTGAGCCCCATGCCGATCGCGAGGGAATAGGGCTTGGGCTTGCGGTCCGTGTAGAAGCCCACGATCGGCTGGAGCAGCGAGGCGGTCGCCTGGAAGGTGAGGGTGATCAGCCCCACCTGCAGGAAACTGAGCTGGTAGTTGTCCTTCAGCAGCGGGTAGATCGCCGGGAGCAGCGACTGGATGGTGTCGTTCAGCAGGTGCGAGAAGCTCATGGCGAACAGCACCGGCAGCACGGTCTGTTCGGCTACCTGGGAACTCTCGGGCGCCTCGGCGGGTTCACGATCCATGGCCAGCGTGGTAATCATCTGGCGGGCCCTGAAAAGAAGAAACGCGTCGGCGGAATCCCGGGACCGGGTGGAAAGTACCCTCCCACCGTCGCGCGGAGGCGAGGGCTGCGCGCCGGAATCGTGCCTAGACGGCGGACTTGTCGCGTCCGAGCAGCACGATCACGTCGTTCCGCCGCGACTCGGGGGTCACGACCAGACGCACCAGCTTGCCGTCTTTCAGCTCGCCCTCGACCACAGTCGCGTCGGGCGCATGCAGCCTGAACGTCACATCCCAGCGTTCCGCCGGCCAGGCGGGAAACAGATAGAGCTTGGTTCCGACCGGCTGCAGCAGCATCGCCTGCAGCGCAAGCTGGGTCACGCTGCCGTGGTCGAAGTCGGGCACCCAGTCGTAGTTCGGCCCCCAGAATCCGCGGAAGCGCCCGCCGGCATTGGCGGCGTCGGTGTAGTTCTTGGAGACGTAGAAGGTCGCGGCCTCGGTGAGGCCCAGGAGCGCCGCGTGCAACGCATCCTGGCGCCAGCCGCCCGTGTCGGGAAAGGTCCGGCGCGTGAAGGTCCACCGGCCGACGTCAAGGTCGGGGCGGC
>JAFEGX010000024.1 GCA_018239675.1 Verrucomicrobiota bacterium | reverse complement strand
TTAAAGCTCAGGGCGACGCTCGGCAGGTTAGCGTCCAGTCAGGTCACCCATGTCCTGACCAGACAAGGTTGAGCGTTGAAGGTTGAGCGTTGGATTCCGGCCGCCCGGACCTCCGCTCTCCTCAACTTTCAACCTTCAGCTTTCAACACCACCCGCGCCGGCTCCCAGTTGCCGTGCCAGCCAGTCGGCGGCGGTGCCACCCGCGGGCTGGCTCAGCAGGCCGCGCAACTTCGCCGCCTGTGCGGCCGTGCGCTCCCGGCGAGATGGCTCGGTGAGGCACGCGCGGAGTTCGCCGGCCAGGGCGGCCGGGGTCGCGGCGCCCTGGATGTACTCGGGATACATCGGCTCGCGGAGCAGGAGGTTCGCGATCCCGATGTACTCCACCTTCACGAGCATCCGCCCGAGCAGGTAGGTGAGAGGATTGGTGCGGTACGCGATGGCGCCCGGGATACCGGCCAGCGCGCAGTGCATCGACATCGTGCCGGAACTGGTGAGGACGGCGGACGCCGCCACCGTCTCGCCCGTCGGCGCGAGGCGGACCTGGTCGGGCGGTCGCGCCGCCCGGAGCACCCGGAGGATTTCCGCGCTCGGATAGAGCACGACCGCCTCGCGTCCGCCGTGCGCCGCAAACCCGCCGAGCAGCACGGGGAAGATGCGCGCCACCGCCTGCACCCGGCTGCCCGGGAGCAGCAGCACCGGCCCGGCCGGGTCGAACCGCACCGGCGGAGCGTAGTCGGGCGCGACGAACGGATGGCCCACGAACTCCACCGGCAGCGTCGTGTCGGCATAACACGCCACCTCAAACGGGAAGATCACCGCCATCGCGTCGAGGTCCCGCGCCATCGTGAACCGCCGCTTCGCCTTCCAGGCCCAGATCTGGGGACTGATGTAATACAGCGTGCGGACCGGGCCGCCGGCCTTGGCCGAGAGCCCGCGCTGCCGCAGCGCAGCCGCGAGGCGGAGGTTGAAACCTGGGTAATCCACCAGGCACACGGCCCGCGGGCGGTACTCCGCGATCCAGCGGACGGTCTCGTCAAACAGCGCCTTGAAGAACGAGTAGTGCTTCAGCACCTCGACGAGGCCCACGACCGAGGTCGAGGTGAGGTCGTGCAGCAGCTGGGCGCCAGCGGCGGCGAGTTCCGGGCCGCCGAGCGCGGCGACGACCAGGCCGGGATGTCGGGCGCGGAGGTCGCGCACCATCCGGGCGCCGTGTTCATCGCCGGAGTGCTCGCCGGCCACGACCAGGACGTCAACGGGGCCCGCCGCGGGCGGCGGCAGGCGGAAAGGCAGGAGCGGCGTCGCGGTCGTCATCCTTGCGCCGAACGGATCTGGTCGGTGATGGCGATGGCCACCTCCAGCGCGCTCTTGCCGAGCGCGCCGCCGACCTTGGGCTGCTGCGCCCGGGCGACGCTGTCGACGAAATGCGCCAGCTCGAGCGCGAGCGGCTCGCCCTTCTCGATCGGGATCTCCTTCACCGGGATCGCGCCGAGGTCGCCGGCCTTCACGAGCCCGACCTTCATCTTCAGGCCGTAGGCCAGCAGGTCGCTCTTCCGGAGCAGGTGCCCCTTCTGGTTCATGAAGTCGAGGGAGAGGTACGCGTCCGACTGGAATATCCGGATCTCGCGCGCCTTCTTGGTGCTCAGGCGGCTCGCGCTGAGGTTCGCGACGCAGCCGCTCTGGAACTGGATCCGGGCGTTGGCGATGTCCTCGCTCTTCGAGAGCACGCTCAGGCCGACGCTGTCGACCTTCGCGATCGGCGACTTCACCAGCTCAAGCACGATGCCGATGTCATGAATCATCAGGTCGAGCACGACGCCGACCTCGGTGCCGCGCGTCTGGTAGGGGGCGAGGCGCTCGGCGGTGATGTAGCGCGGGCGGTCAATCTCCTTCTCGAGGAAGCTCATCACCGGGTTGAAGTGCTCGACGTGCCCGACCTGCACCAGGCAGCCGTGCTGGCGGGCGGCGGCGAGGACGCGCTCGGCCTCCTCGAGCGAGGCGCAGAGCGGCTTCTCGATCAGGAGATGGGTCCGCCGCGCCAGCAGGGGCAGCGCAACCTGCTCGTGGCGGTCGGTCGGGACCACCACCGAGACGGCGTCGCACGCCTCGCCGAGCTCCTCCAGCGTGGCGAAGCGGCGGCAGCGAAACTTCTCGCAGATCTCCTTCGCGCGGGCGTCGCTGGTCTCGAAGATCCCGACCAGCTCGGCGCCCGGGAGCGTCGAATAGATGCGGGCATGGTGCTGGCCCAGGGAGCCGACCCCGGCCACGCCGCAGCGGATTTTCGCGGATGCCATGCGCTCAGGAGACCGGCTTCCGCCGGCGGTTGCAACGCGGGAAACGGCGCGTCCGGCGGTCGGAGATTGGGTTTTTGCCACGAAGGACACGAAGAACACGAAGGCAGCCTGCACTTCGCGTGCTTCGCGTTCTTGGCGGTAAAACGGATCGGGAGCCGATGAAGGTTTACCGCTAAGGCCGCCGAGGCCGCGAAGCATGGGAATTGAGCTTCGTGCCCTTGGTGTCCTTCGTGGCAAAATCAGGGCCGCCAGCGCAGGCTGGTGTTGGGGACGGGATTCGGCCAATTCACTTTCCAGCCATGAATTTCCCGCTGCCCGCGGCCGAGGTTGCCGCGATTCTCGAGCGCTTCTACCGCGACGGCTGCGTCGTGGTGCCCAACGTGCTCCCCGCCGACGAATGCGCGCGGCTGCGGCAGCTCACCGACGAGATCGCCCGCCGGGATCCGTCCTTCATCATCCGCCATCCCGAGGAGCAGGACGTCACCTTCCTGCGCCTCTTCATCCGCGAGCCGATCCTGTCGCTGGTTCGCGCGGTCCTGGGCCCCGACTGCCGGTTCTGCGCGCAGAACGTGATCCGCAACGAGCCGGGCCAGGCGATCTCGCACTGGCACGTCGACGACGTGGTCGAGTACCCGCTGCCGCCGGACGTGCCGCGCTGGGACGCCCGGGTGCGCCTGCCGCTGATCTGGATGAGCGTGCAGGTGCCGCTCAGCGACCTGACCACCCTCGAAGACGGCCCAACCGAGATCGTGCCGGGCAGCCATTACTCGGGACGCGATGCGCCCAAGGAGAATCCCGTGTTCGAGGGTCGCGGGGCCGAGCCGGTGCTGTGCCGCGCCGGCGACATCTACCTCTTCAATCACCAGATCTGGCACCGCGGGCGGCCCAACACGGGAAAGCGCACCCGCTACCTCATGCAGCTCCAGTATGCCCGCGGCGACAATCCCGCCTGGCGCTGCCAGGGGACCATTCGGACGCCGGGCCTCGACCGCGTCCTCGCCCAAGCCGAGCCGGAACTCGTCGAGTTCATGCTCAAGCCACCCAAGTACCGTTAGGACTCACATCGCGGGCGGAGGGACTTTGGCTCACCACCAAGGGCACGAAGCCTACCAAGGCCGGATCTTCGCGACTTTGGCGGCCTTGGCGGTAAACCCTCGTTGGACTCCGACCAGGTTCACCGCCAAGCACGCGAAGAGCAGGCCGTCTTCGTGCGCTTCGTGCCCTTGGTAGCAAACCCGGCCACCGTCCTAGCCGAGCTGGCCGTGGTGGAGCGTGAGGGCGCGGCCGCAGCGGGTGGCGTGCGCGGCGTTGTGGGTCACGAGGACCAGCGCGGTCTGGGTCTCGGCGCAGACCCCCAGCAGGAGATCGATGATGGCGGTGCCGGTCTGCTCGTCGAGATTGCCGGTCGGCTCGTCCGCCAGCAGCAGCCGGGGCGAGTTCATCAGCGCCCGCGCGACGGCGACCCGCTGGCGCTCGCCGCCGGAGAGATGGGACGGGAGGTGGTCGACGCGCCCGGCCAGCCCGACCCGCGCAAGGAGCTCCCGGGCCCGCCTCGTCGCGGGCGCCGCGGCGACGCCGGCGATGCGCGCGGCCATCACGACATTCTGCAGGGCGTCGAGCTCCGGGATGAGGTAGAAGGACTGGAACACGATGCCGAGGTAGCGGGCGCGGCGGCGGGCGCTCGTGTCGGCGGAACCGGACCACTCGATCGTGCCCGCGTCGGCCGAGTCGAGGCCCGCGAGCAGGTTGAGCAGCGTGGACTTGCCGGAGCCCGACTCGCCGCGGATCGAGACCGTCTCGCCGGCGCCGACCGCGAGGTCGAGCCCGCGCAGGACCTGGATCTGGCCGTCGCCGCTGACGAAGGCCTTGTGGACGCCGCGGGCGTGGAGGACCGGGTTACTCACTGCGCAGGGCCTCCACGGGCTTGAGCCGCGCCGCCAGCAGGGCCGGCACGATGCCGGCGAGCGTCGACAGCAGCAGGGCGGCGAGGACGATGACCGCGACGTCGCGCGGCTCGCTGTGCGCCGGCAGCTCGCTGAACTGGTAGAACCGGGCGAGCAGCTCCTGGCCGCCGGTAAGCCGGGTGATCGCGTGCACGCACTCGTTGCGGAAATGGAGGACGGTGAAGCCGAGCGCGAGCCCGGTGGCGGTGCCGAGCACGCCGATGACCACGCCCTGGAGGCAGAAGCACACCGCGATCTGCCGGCGGGTCGCGCCGAGCGCGCCGAGCACGCCGATCTCGCGCGTCTTCTTCAGCACCAGCACCAGCAGCAGGCTCATGGTGAGGAACGCCGCGACCAGCACGACGAACAGCAGCACGAACATCATCATGTTCTTCTCGAGCTGCAGGATCCAGAGGAAATCGGCGAAACTGTCCATCCACGAGAACGCGCGCACGAAATCCGGCAGGATCCCGTTGATCGCCGCCGCCACCTGGTCCTCGTCGGCGCCGGGCTCGAGCCGGACGTTGATGCCGTGCACCGAGCGGTCGAGCCCGTAGAGGTCCTGGGCGAGCCGCAGCGTGCAGTAGACCGTCGAGCTGTCGAGCTGCTGGTGCCCGATGCGCAGCACGCCGACGACCTTCACGGTGCGCGGCAGGATCACCTCGACGTCCTTGCGCGCGAGCATCAGCGGCGTGTAGATCTCGAGCGTGCCGCCGATCGGGCAGCCGAGGGACTCGGCGAGGCCCTCGCTGAGGATGACGGAGTCGTCGTCGAGGGCGGCGAGCGCGCCGGGCGACGTGAAGCGGCCGAGGGACACGACGCGCTCGACGCTGAGCATGTCGAGCCCGCGCATCTGGGGGAACGCGGGCTTGTTCTGGTACTGGACCATCAGGATGCCCGCCGCGTACGGGCTGGCGCCGGCGACGCCGGGCACGGCCTCGACACGCTTCACGATCGTGTGGTAATCGCCGATCGCGCCGCGGGCCTTGATCTGGATCTCGCCCTCGGTGTCCACGATCATGCGCCGGATCTGGAAGCCGAACCCGCCCATGACGCCGAGGACGACGATGAGCAGGGCGACGCCCAGCGCGACGCTCACCACCGAGATCGCCGTGAAGAACGAAAGCCGCCGCCCGGTCGGGACAAGCTGCTTCACGGCGAGATAGAGGTACCAGGGCATGCTAGCTTGCGGATTGCGAATCGCGGATTGCGGATTGGGGCGGAATCCGGCGCGCGGCCGTCGGGATCGCGAGGCGTGAATCCATCATGCGAGGGCAACCTCAGCAGGCCGGTCCGGAATCCGCAATCCGCAATCCGAAATCCGCAATGGACTCAGGCTCCCGGCCGGAGCTGCGGGAACAGGATGACGTCGCGGATGCTCTCGGCGCCGGTGAGGAGGATGCAAAGGCGGTCGATGCCGACGCCCATGCCGCCGGCGGGCGGCATGCCGTGCTCGAGCGCGAGCAGGAAGTCCTGGTCGATGTTCTGCTTCTCCTCGCCGGCCTGCGCCTCGAACATCGCGCGCTGCACGTCCGGGTCGTTCTGCTCGGAATACGCCGGCGCGATTTCCATGCCGCCGATCGTCAGCTCGAACACGTCGAGCACCGACGGATCCTCGGCGTTCAGCTTGGCCAGCGGGCAGAGCTCCTTCGGCAGGTGCGTGATGAAGGTCGGCTGGATGAGCGTGGGCTCGATCTTCTTCGAGAAGATCTCGTTCGTGATCTCGAACTCCTCCCACGCCGGATTGACGCCCAGGCCGAGCGCCCCCGCCTTCGCGACCTTCTCCGCCTTCGGCCGCGCGAACCAGCCCGCGTCGCCGGTGGCCTCGATGATCAGGTCCTTGTAGCGCACCTCGCGCCACGTGCCGCCAAAGTCGATCTCCTGGCCGCTGGCCGCATGCCTGATCTTCAGCGAGCCGTCCGCCGGGCGGATCACGTCGCGCACCAGGCTCGTCAGCAGGTCCTGGATCAGCCGCATCATGCCACGGTAGTCGCTGTAGGCCTCGTACACCTCGAGCATGGTGAACTCCGGGTTGTGCCGGCGGGAGACCCCCTCGTTGCGGAAGATGCGCCCGATCTCGAACACGCGGTCGAAGCCGCCCACGAGCAGGCGCTTCAGGCGGAGCTCGGTGGCGATGCGGAGGAAGAAATCGACGTTCAGCGCGTTGTGGTGCGTCACGAACGGCCGCGCCG
>JAFEGX010000023.1 GCA_018239675.1 Verrucomicrobiota bacterium | reverse complement strand
TGACTCCTTTTGAACGTTTTGAACGCGGCCGCATCTATCTCCGCGTAGTCAGCATCGTCCTGGTAAGACGATGAATGTTTGTAGTTCTTACGGTTTGCTTGGTGTTAGGTCATGAAAGCCGCCTCGTGAGAGGCGGCTTTTATGTTGGTCGCGAATGGCGCCTCAGGACGATAATGTGGGCGGGTTGCCCGTTGTAGCCAGCGTACCCTCGCTCCGCTTGTACCGAGGCGGGTTTGCTTCCGGCCAGCGAGTCATAGCCCAACTTTCGCTTGCACTGCGGCCCGGCCGGCATTTGCTGCGGCTTGCCTGTAGGGGTGCCCTCCGCGGAGGGCTGAGATTGCGGCGCGCTCGGCTGCTCGACCCTTCGAACCTGAAACGGATCATGCCGACGAAGGAAACAGCAGGCGCTGTCAGCGCCTCCCGGCCAGCAGCGCCGCTCCCTCCGCCGGGAGTCGGTTTCAGGATGGGCCTCCACCGCCACCATGAAACCCTCCCTCCCGCCTCTCGCCGCCGCTCTCGCGCTGGCCACCTTCCTCCTGCCGGCCGCCCTGCGCGCCGACGATAACGCCGACGTCACCCGGCTCTCGCCCTTCGTGGTCACGGGCCTGCCCGCCGAGGCCTCGGTCAACCCGCTCACGCGCGAGCCGTCGTCCGTCCTCGGTGACGACCGCGACCTGTTATCGACGCCCCGCGCCGTCAGCTCGCTCACCACCGCGCTCTTCAACGAGCGCCAGATCCACGGGGTGCGGGAAATCCTGCTCTATTCGCCCTCGGCCTATGCCGGCGCCAGCTACGGCAAGACCACCGTGCCGAATCTCCGCGGTGACATCGCCGAGACTTACCTCAATGGCCAGCGCCTCAGCTACAACCTCTACGGCTATTTCCCGTCGTTCAACGGCGTCGAGGCCATCGACCTCGTGCGCGGGCCGGGCTCCGCCGTCTTCGGCGCGGGCTATTTCACCGGCGGGTACGTGAACTACGTGACGAAGCAGCCGAGCTTCTCGGCCGCCAGCACCGTTGTCACCACCCGGGTCGGCACCTGGGCTCCCGGTGAGACCAGCTACCTCAATGGCTCCGTGCAGGTCGACGCCACCGCGCCGGTCTCGGACCGGCTCGCCTGGCGCGTCAGTTTCGAGACCAAGGGCGGCGACACGTTCTGGAAAAAGAACGAGGTCCGCGACGACCGCGCCGACGTGTTCCTTGCGCTGGCCTGGCGGCCGAGCCCCGCGACGCGGTTCGACGCGAGCCTCCAGTACATCTGGCAGGCTTCGCCGGAGGTCCTCGGCGTCAACCGCGTCAACCAGGAACTCATCTGGCATGACACCTACTACACCGGTGCCTCGGCCGACCTCGGTGTGCCGGGACCAATCCCCGCGACCACGGCGGTGAAGCTGCCGTGGGATGCCACGCTTTTTTCCAAGGGCGACTTCTCGAACGCGAACATTGCCCGCGGGCAGGTCATTGTGACCCATGACGTTTCGCCCTCGATCCAGCTCGTGAACCGCTCGCTGTACGAGCACGTCGACCGGCGCCGGGCGCACCAGTTCGAGTATGCCGAGTACGTCACGCAGGACACCGCCGAGAATCGCACCGAGGCACACCTCAAGTTCACCACCGCCGACCTGCCGCAGTCGGTGATTGTCGGGTTCACCGCGCGTTACGAGGGACGCGAGAGCTACACGAACTACTTCAACGAATACTTCTACAACTTCGACCTCACGGATCCGTCGCGCGTGTTCAACTTCCGCGACGAGTACCCGAACAGCACGTTCCCGGGCTTCATCGGCCCGGGCGGCCGCGAGTTTTTCCCGGCGAGCTACGACAGCCCGGAGACCGTGCGGAGCGAGACCTGGAATCCCGCGGCGTTCTGGCAGCAGGAGATCGCGCTCACCCGCGAGGTGTCGGCCATCGTGGGCCTGCGCGTCGATGCGTTCTATGCGAAAGCCAAGGACCCGCTGGGTGACGCGGCCGGCGTGCCGTGGCGCGACGCCGAGAAGGTGAGCTCGCTTTCGCAGGCGTACAGCCTGGTCTACCGGCCTTCGAAGACGGTGTCGTTCTACCTCACGCATGACCGCATCCGCGCGGCCAACGGCAACGTCACGGGCGGCGGCGTCATCCTCAATCTGCCTGACGGCCAGATCAACCGGAACGATTTCCGCAACCTCAGCGAGCTGTTCGAGGCGGGCGTGAAGACCGCGCTGCTCGACAACACGCTGTTTGCCGCGGCCACCCTGTTCCAGCAGGACCGCACCCGCGTCTCGCTGGGCGGGGACGAGAACAACATCACGCTGCACGGCCTCGAGCTCGAGGCGACCTACCAGCCCGCCACCCGGCTGAGCCTGACGGCCAACGCCACGTTCCAGAGCGGCCACTACGTCAATGCGGCGCCATTCCAGGCCGGCGGGCGGGACATCTACGCGGCCTACCTGCTGGGCCGCGGACCGGGCGGGTTGGGCACGTCGACAGGGACCTACGACCCGTGGGGCGACCAGGTGCCGGCAGGCGACTGGCCACTGCTGGGCTTCTCGAACACGATGCTGAACGCCAGCGCGCGCTACCGCTGGGACAACGGCTTTGGCGTGGGCGGCAATGTCGAGTGGGCTAGCCGGCAGCGCGGCAATCTCGATGACCAGTGGCACGTCCCGGCCCAGTACACGTTGAACGCCTCGGTGTTCTACGAGGCGAAACGCTGGTCGGTGAACGTCGATTTCCTGAATGTCACGAACCAGCACAACTGGATCCACAACGGCGACGCCTACACCGCAAGCGAGCTTATCTTCCCCGAGCTGCCGTTCCGGATGGAAGGCTACTTCAAGATCCGGTTCTAAGGCCTAAATTAGGATTCACAGGAGGCAACCGAGGGAACGGAGGCTTGGGCGGGGCCGGGGAATTCTGATGGGCCCGCTGGTTCGACTGCGGTGAGTCTTGCCGCGGAGCACACGGATTTTGCGGTTGAGCCGGAACGCCACCACCGCGCGAACCGCACCGAGTCCTCCGTTCACTCCGTTGCCTCCTGTGCAACCTGTCTTTGAAACCCTCGAACCTTTCCCCCGGATTTCGTGCTTTCGCCGGCCGGCCCGCGGGCATTGGCTAGGGACATGATTGGATTGCTCGAAGGGAAGGGGACCCCGGCCAAGAAGCCGCCCGAACGCTGCTTCCTTCTCCGCCTCACGGTGGTCGGATGCCAGCCGCGGGTGTGGCGGCGGCTCCTCGTCCGCGAGTCCATGTGGCTGTCCCGGCTCCACGACAGCGTCCAGGTCGTCTTCGATTGGTACGACTACCAGACCCACGCGTTCGTCCTCGACGATCTGCGCTACGGCAACCCGTTGCGGCGGGAGGACGCCTCGGTGGAGGACGACCGCGACGTGAGCCTGGCCGACCTCGACCTTGAGCACCGGGCGAGCTTCCTGTACGAGTACCACTTTGGCGAGGGCTGGCAGGTCGAGATCAAGGTCGAGAAAGTCGTCACCCTGGCAAAAGGCACTGTCTATCCCAGCTGCGTCGGCGGCGAGCGGGCGGGTCCACCCGAGGACTGCGGCGGACTGGAAGCCTTCCACGACATGCTGGCCTGCATCAAGGAACCGGACACCGATCTGGGCCGCGAATGGCTCGAGTGGCTGGGGCCGGATTACGACCCCAATTCCTGCGATCTGGAGAAGCTGAACAAGGCACTTAAAAAATTGGCCAAGTAGGCTTTTAACAGCAGTTAAAGAGAGTTCTGACCGTCAGCGAAAGTTCGTTTACTTGACGGTTTGGCCGGGGTCCACAGGTTGCGGCCGTTCTTTGCAGTCCTGGTCAGCCAGGAGCTGTTGCGGCGAGTCGCCGTGACGCCTCCATCTGACCATGAAAAAAAGGACAAGACAGCTCTACGTGATCAGTCCGGGTTTTTCCTCGGGCATGGCGTTTGTGGGCTGGGACGCGGGTGAAGACCCGTACCAGCGCGCGAACGACTACTACGCCGACGAGGATGAGCCGGTTGAGCAGCGCGAGAGCCTGCGACGCAACTGGACGCAGGCGTTCAAGCACCTGCCCAAGGTGTGGAAGCGTCTCGTCCAGCATCCGCTGTGGCGCCCGGCCTCCAAGCCGATCGCCTCGGCCTAAAGTAGCCTACCACGCCGGGGCGGAGGAGAACTCCTCCGCCCCGGTTTTTTTTCGGACGGACGATTCCCTAGGATTTGGAGATGAAAGACAGGAGAAGGAATCCATTCCCACCAGGCTGGGCACGCGGGATTCGATCTCCGATCTTCGCCGTGCCGCCCCGCGGCCCGGCCCTAATGCGATTCCGCGAAGCTCGTGATCGAGTGCCACTCAAGCACCTCCTGCAGGAGGGCGCGCTCGGTGCGGAGCACGATGCGCTCGAGGCTGTTCCAGGTTTGGCAGAAGCTCACCTGCTTCCGGCTGTCCTCGAGCATCGCGCACATCTCGCGGTAGCGCGCGACGCGGCGCTGCAGGTCGTTGATCGAGATCAGCGAGATCAGCGCGGCGGCCAGCACCGGCAGCGTGATCGGCAGGAAATAGAACACGGTCTTCACCACCCACGCCGGTGACTCGATCTCGAAGGTGTGCGCGACCGCGTACGCCGCGGTGCTCACCAACGCGAGCAGGGTGGCGATCCAGAACCCGAGTTTCAGCCGCGTGAACTGCGGCAGGGCACGCCCCTCCTGGCGGCGATAGTACGCCAGCTGGTCGTCGATGCGCTTCTCGAGGTAGGTCCGCTTGAACTCGTCCATCGTCACGGGCCGCGCCGCCGTCGAGCGGCTGTGCAGGATGTGCAGCGAGCGGGTCAGGCCGCGCACGCCGGGCAGCCCGAGATCCTGGAACAGCGGCGCCGCCCGCGGCAGTCCCCAGGTGGCGAGCGCCGAGCGGCAGAACTCCGCCGCCAGCCGGCAGCGCACCCAGCTGTGGTGCGAGTGGGTGTGGTGCCGGAGCACCATCGCCACGCCCAGCGCGCCGGCCAGGCATGCCAGCTTGCCCCACGGCAGGGCCGTGAAATGCAGACCGTACGCCAGGCCCGCCGCGGCAATCACCGTCGCCATCACGTGCAGCAGCACCGTCGACACAATCAGACGCCGGAACTGCGGCGCGCCGTGGCTCGCCGCGTGGTCGCACTTCTGCTGGAACCGGAAAATCGCGTCCGGCGCCTTGAATGGATTCTGCGCCCACGCGTTCGTGGCGTCCGGCAGCTGGTTGAGATTCACCAGGCTCGCGTCGCTCCGCTCGAGCCGCTCCCAGTTCTCGCGCCGGATCTCGAAGGTGCGCGCGTCGATCACCACCACCGGCCGGCCAATCGCCTTCGCGTATTCCACCACGTCCGCCGTGCCGCCCTTGCCCCGCGCCGGCTGGCCGTCCCAGATCGCCAGCAGCACGTCCGCGCCGTTGATCGTCTCCATCCCGCAGTCGAGATAGGCGTCCTCGCGCCCGCCGTTCTCGGTGATCACCCGGACCTCCTCGGCCTGACCCAGGGTTTCCTCGACCGCCTCCCATTCGGCCGGCGTGAAATCCTTGGCAAACTCCGCGCGGGGCAGGGGCAGGATCGCATGCCACGAGAGTCCGAGCGCGAGCGCCTCGCGGACGAACAGCTGGTCGCTGCCGATCGCGATCGAGGAAAGGGCGATCCACTCGCCGGGCGCCTCGCGCTGCAGCATCTCCAGCGCCGACCGGATCACCGGCGCCGCCTTTTCGGGCTCAGCGAGCTGCCGATGGCCGGAAAACCCGACGACCTGGAACAGGGGCAGCTGGCTGGCGGGGCTGGCTTGGGGCGGCATGTCTCCGGCGGTGTGGTGTAAAACGGCTGGCAGCGGGGATTTGGGCTGGCAAGGCCGAAGCTTAACAGCCATATAAGCCGGCGTTTTATGCCTGAGCAGACCAAATCATCCGCCAGGGTGAGGCACCGGGACCCCGAAGCCCGCCCGGCCAGTGGTCCGGCCTGGCGTCCGCCGCGTGCGTGGCCAGGAGTTTGAAGCGCATCCCACAACTGCGCGCCATCCTCTCGTCCCGCTTCAACTGATGCTCTTCGAACCTGACCCTGCCCGTCCCCTCGCCGCCCCGCCGGCGGGATCCTGAGTCATGGCCGAACCGACCAAGGCGATCTTCCTGAGCTACGCGCGCGAGGATGCAGATGCGGCCCGACGCATTGCGGACGCGCTGCGCAGCCAGGGATTGGAAGTGTGGTTCGACGAGAACGAGCTGCGGGGCGGGGACGCGTGGGACGCGAAGATTCGCCGGCAGATCGCCGACTGCACGCTGTTCGTGCCCATCATCTCGCGCCACACCCAGGAACGAGGGAAAGGGTACTTCCGGCTCGAGTGGAAGCTCGCGGTCGAGCAGACGCATCTGATGGCCGAGGGCATGGCGTTCCTCGCGCCGGTGGTCGTGGACGACACCCCGGAGAGCGGCTCGGTGGTCCCGCCCGAGTTCATGCGGGTGCAATGGACCCGCCTGCCCGGCGCCCTGCCCACGCCGCAGTTTGTCGATCAGCTGAAGCGCCTGCTTTCGCCCACGGCCAAGTCCGTCCCGGCCCCGGCCCACCGCGAGAGTGCGGCCCCCGTGGCGCCCGCGCCGCGCCGCGGCATTCCGGCCGCCGGGTGGGTGGTCGCGGGCGTGATTCTGCTGGTCGCCGGCGGCCTCTACTGGCAGCGCGCCATGCGCGCCGAGCCGGCCGCGGTCCCGCCGGCCGTGCCCGCGCCCGTCACGAAGGCCGCGGCGCCGGCCGTGAATGACAAGTCCATCGCGGTGCTCCCGTTCACCAACATGAGCGAGGAGAAGGACAGCTCGTTCTTCACCGACGGCATCCACGAGGACATCCTGACCAACCTGGCGCTGGTGCGGCAGCTGCGGGTCGTCTCGCGGACCTCGGTCATGCAGTACCGCAACACGACCAAGTCCATCAAGCAGATCGCCGCCGAGCTCGGCGTGAACTACGTGCTCGAGGGCAGCGTGCGGCGGGCCGGCAACAAGGTGCGCGTGACCGGCCAGCTTATCCACGCCGCGACGGACGAGCACGTCTGGGCCAAGGCCTACGACCGCGACCTCACCGACGTGTTTGCCATCCAGGCGGAACTGTCGCAGCAGATCGCCCAGGCCCTCCAGGCGGCGCTTTCGCCGCAGGAAACGGAGCTGCTGGAGCGCCGTCCCACGCAGAGCCTTGCGGCGTACGACGCGTATGTGAAGGCGCGCCAGCTGCGGAGCCGAATCAATATTGCCGAGGCTCTGCCTTTGCTGCAGACGGCGGTCACCCTCGATCCCCAGTTTGCCCAAGCCTGGGCGGAGCTTGGCTCGCTGCACGCCCAGATGTACTTCGCGGACATCGACCGTTCCCCGGCGCGGCTCGAGCAGGCCAAGGCGGCGATCAACCGCGCGGTCGAGCTCGCACCGGACGCGCCTGAGACGATCGAGAAGCTGGGCGACTATTACTATTACGGCTACCGCGACTACGATCGCGCCGCGGAGCAATACCGGCGGCTCGCGGTGCTGCGGCCCAACGATCCCGTGGTGCAGGGGTCCATGGGCCTGATCCATCGGCGGCAGGGCCTCTGGCGTGAGTCGGTCGCCGAGCTGGCCCGGGCCGTGGAGCTCGATCCGCGCAACCTGGGCTACACCCGCACGCTCAAGCAGCTTTACGCCGGCCTCCACCGGTATGATGAAGCGATGGCGGCGCAGCAGAAGATCGTGGAGCTGTACCCGGAGCTGCTGGACGAAATTGGCCTGATGATGCTGCTGCACTTTTCGGCGACCGGGTCCTTGCGCGAGGCGACGGAGTGGGTCGGACATCTCCACCCCACGCCGGAACAGGCGCCAAAGGTTCATGCCTGGCGGATGGCCCTGGCCCGACTGTCCGGTGACCTTGACACCGCGGTGCGGCTGAACCGGGAGCAGCGCTATTTCGACGGATATGGCGAACCCCATTGGTCGCAGGACGCGACCGCGGCGCTTATCCTGGTCCAGCACGGCGACACCGCCGAGGGGCGCGCCCGGGCGGCCGAGGCGGAGGTGGGAGGCCGGGCGGAGCTGGCCCAGAAGCCGTCCGCCAGTGCCTGGTCGGCGATGGCGACCGTGTACATCGCCCAGGGCCGGTATGCCGAAGCCGTGCGCTGCGCCCAGTCGGCCAAGGACCTGGCACCGGAATCCGCCGATGCCGTGGTGGGCCCACAGTACAGCCTCGGCTACGCCCAAGCCCTGGCCTGGAACGGTGACAAGGCGGGCGCGCTCAAGGAACTCGCCCGGCTGCTGCGCACGCCCTACGGCGAAAATGTCCACGAGGCGCGGGCGAATCCCCTCTGGCGGCCGCTGCGGGGCGATCCGGCTTTCGAGGCCCTTCTGGCCGATCCCGCGAACAACGCTCCGCTGCTCTAGACCCCAGGTGCACCGATGAACTCCACCTCCATCCCCGGTTCGGCCCCTTCGGCGCCGCCCTTCAACGACGACGTCTGGGAGGACCTCCTCAACTACATCGAGGAAAAGCGCGTCATCCCGATCATCGGCCCCGAGCTCCTCAAGGTGGACACCGAGTCCGGCCCGCGCCTCCTGCTCGAGTGGCTCGCCGAGAAGCTCGCCGCGCGCCTCAACGTCAATGCCGCGCCGCTGCCTCGTCCCCTCACGCTGAACGACGTCGTCTGCAGTTACCTCACCAACCACGGCCGCCGCGAGGAGGCCTACACGCGCCTGCGCACGATCATGCGCGAGGCCGCCTTCGCCCCGCCGCTCCCGCTGCGCCAGCTCGCCGAGATCACCGACTTCAACCTCTACGTCTCCACCACGTTTGACCCGCTGCTTGAGCAGGCGATCAACCAGGTGCGCTTCGGCGGCAACCCCAACACCGAGGTGATCGCCTACGCGCCGAACCGGGTCGCCGACCTGCCCGTCGAGCGCGACGACCTGCAGCGGCCGGTGGTGTACCACCTGCTCGGCCGGCTCTCGGCCTCGCCGACCTACGTCATCTCCGACGAGGACATGCTCGAGTTCGTCTGCGCGCTGCAGAGCGAGCACCTCACGCCCGAGAAGCTCTTCCACGCGCTCGAGCACAACCACCTGCTCGTGATCGGCTCCGACTTCTCCAACTGGCTCGCGCGGCTGTTCCTGCGCATGACCAAGCGCCGGCGGCTCTCCGACCCGCGCGAGGTGGGCGAGATCCTCGCCGACAGCCACAGCCTCACCGACGTCCGGCTCGTGTCATTCCTTCAGCAGGTGAGCGTCCGCACCCGCATGTTCGCGGGCGCCGAGGACTTCGTCGCGGAGCTGCACCGGCGCTGGACGGCGCGCCACGCGACGGCGGCCCCGGCCGCCGGCTCCAGCCCGCCGATGCGGTTCCTGCCGCCGGCCCGGGAGATGCCCGAGCATGCGGTGTTCATCTCGTACGCCCGCGAGGACCTGCCGGCCGTGCAGCAGCTCAAGGCCGGGCTCGACGCCGCGGGCCTCGTGACCTGGTTCGACCAGGACCGGCTGGAGAGCGGCGACGACTACGACCGGAAGATCCGGCAGAACATCGCGCGCTGCTCGTACTTCGTGCCGATCGTGTCGGCCACGACGCAGCGCCGACTCGAGGCCTACTTCCGCCGCGAGTGGAGCTACGCCGTCGACCGCACCCGCGCGATGGCGGACGGCGCGGTGTTCATCCTGCCCGTCTGCATCGACGACACGGGCGAGGCCGATGCGGTCGCGCCCGAGAAGTTCAAGGCGATGCACTTCGCCCGGCTGCCCGGCGGCGCCCCGACTCCCGAGTTCGTCCGCCGCCTCCAGGACCTTTTCAACGCCCGCCGCGCATGACCCCCGCCGCGCCCGCCCCGGTTCCCACCGTTGACGCCCAGCATCCCTGGCTCGGCCTCGTCTCCTTCACCGAGGAGACCCGTGCCTTCTTCCACGGCCGCGAGGAGGAGGCCGCCGAGCTCAGCCGGCGCGTGCAGCGCAAGCTGCTCACCGTGCTCTTCGGCCAGTCAGGCCTCGGCAAGACCTCCATCCTCCAGGCCGGCCTCGTGCCGCGGCTCCGTCCCGAGGGTTTCTGTCCGGTCTACGTCCGCCTCGACTACGACCCGCACTCGCCGTCACCCGCCGACCAGATCAAGCGCGCGGTCTTCCGGGCCACCGAGGCCGCCGGCACCTGGACCAAGACCGGCTCGGCCGTCGCGGGCGAGACGCTCTGGGAGTTCCTCCACCACCGCGACGACGTGCTGAAGGACGCCACCGGCCGGACGCTCGTCCCGATCCTGATCTTCGACCAGTTCGAGGAGATCTTCACGCTGGCGCAGTCGGACGACGCCGGCCGCCGGCGCGCGCAGGAGTTCCTCGCGGACCTGGCCGACCTCGTCGAGAACCGGCCGCCCCGCGCGCTCGAGGCCCGCATCGACCGCGACGAGGCGGACGCGGCAAAGTTCGACTTCGCCCGCGCCGACTACCGCATCCTCATCTCCCTGCGCGAGGACTACCTGGCGCACCTCGAGGGCCTGAAGGCCCAGATGCCTTCCGTGACGCAAAACCGCATGCGCCTCGCGCGCATGACCGGCGCGCAGGCGGTGGCCGCCGTGCGCTCGCCGGCGCCCCACCTCGTGAGCGAGGCCGTGGCCGAGTCGATCGTGCGCTTTGTCGCCGGCGGCACGGAGCTCGAGCGGGCCGAGGTGGAGCCGTCGCTGCTCAGCCTGATCTGCCGCGAGCTGAACAACACCCGCCTGGCGCGGGGCCACGCCGAGATCTCGGCGGACCTGCTGGCGGGCTCGCGCGACACGATCCTGACGGAATTCTACGAGCGCGCGCTGGCCGACCAGCCGGCCGGCGTGCGCGTGTTCATCGAGGACGAGATGCTCACGGAGTCGGGCTACCGCGAGAGCGTGGCCGAGGAGCGCGTGCGCAAGGCCTTCGTGGCCGCGGGCGCGCCCGCGGAGGCCCTGGCGAAGCTCGTCGACCGGCGCCTGCTGCGCGTCGAGGACCGGCTCGACCTGCGCCGCGTGGAGATCACGCACGACGTGCTGTGCAGCGTGGTGAGCGCCAGCCGCACGGTGCGCCACGAGCGCGAGGCGCTCGAGGAGTCGAAGCGCGAGCTCGCCGCCCAGCAGGAGCGGGAGCGCGCCACGCGCCGGGCGCTGGTGCGCGCGCGCCTGGTGGCCGCGGTCGCCAGCGTCCTGATGTTGCTGGCGCTCGCCAGCGCGGTCTTCGGCTGGGTCAGCCTGCGCCGCGCGCGCGCGGCCGAGGCCCAGACCCAGGCCGCCCGGCGCCTGGCCGAGCAGGCCCGCGGCGAGTCCGAGAAGCTGATCGGGTTCCTCCTCGAGGACTTCTACCAGGAGCTCATGCCCACCGGCCGCGTCGAGGTCGTGGGCAAGCTCGCCGAGAAGGCGGTCGCGTACTACGACAACCTCCCGCCGGAGCTGCAGACGCCCCAGACCAAGTTCTACCGCGGCATGGCGCTCGTGCGGAAGGCGAGCGCCCTGACCGATTCCGGCCGGTCGGCCGAGGCCGAGGCCACCCGCGATGCGGCGGTGGCGATCTTCACGGAGCTGCGGGCGGCGGATCCGGGCAACGACGACCTGGCGACGGGACTGGCTCTCGCCGAGTTCGCGACGATCTCGACCGGCGGATTCGGCGACACCAGGGCGCGGCTGGAACGCGCCATCGGCCTGTTGCGTCCCATCGAGGCCGCCGGACGGGCCTCGCGCAGCGCGAAGCTCGGGCTGAGCGACATGCTGCAATACCTCGCCCATACCGAGGTGAAGCCGGAGAACGGCATCACCGACTGCGAGGAGTCGCGCCAGATCCTCGCCCGCATGGGCGCGCTGGATCTCAGCGATCTCACCGCGTCCTCGATCTACGGTGACGTGACGGACACGGAGTCCCGCGTGTACCAGCGGATGGGCCGAAGCGACGATGCCGAGCGTCTCTCGCGCATCGTGGGTGACTTGGCGGAGAAGGTCCTGGCCCAGCGCCCGGGCGACCTGCGGGCCATGCGCGACCGCTACTTTTCCACCGACATGCAGGGGCAGGTGGCGCGGGACCGTCATGACCTGGCCCGGGCCGAGGCGTGCTATCTGCGGTCGGAGGACGCCGCCCGTTATTACGCGCGGTTCAATCCGGCGGACTCGGCCGCCTGGATGCAGCTGGGCCAGGCCCGCCTCAATCTCGCGGACGTGCGGCGGGATCAGGGCCGCGTGACGGATGCGATGCAGGTCCTGCAACAGGCCACGGCGATTGAGCAGGAGTCAAGCAACCGCACCGGCATGGCTGCCGCCGTGTTCTGGGGTTGGATGGACCTCTACAATCTGCACGCGCAGCGCGGAGAGATTCCGGCGGCCCGGGCCGCCTTTGCCGAGGTGCGGCGCACCCGCCAGCAGCTGCTCAAGGACCGCAATCTCGACCACGAAATGGATGCGGTGAGCTCCCTGGCCCTCGACCTGGCGGCCCTGGCGATCCCCGCCGCCGAAGGCAATTACCGCGAGGTTCACGACCAGGCGGTGGCGATCCGGGCCAAGCTCGAGGCCTTCAAGGTCACGTTGGAGGGCAATCGGGACTTCCGCACCAGCGGACTCCGGGCCGCCCGACGGCTCCAGGTGGACGCGGCCCTGAAGCTCGGCAACTACGAGGAGGCGGCCTCGGCGGCGCAGCAGCTCGTCGAGCGCAGCGAATTCGGGCGGAATCAGGGCGAACTCGACCGGCAGCGGCTTCGCGCGGAAGGCCAGGCCAGGCTGGCCCTGGCCTTGATCCGGCTCGGCCGGGTGGCCGAAGCCCGGCCGGTCCTGGCCGAAATGGAGCGCTACTATCGTCAGAAAGCGAGCGAGGGCGCGACCGAGGTGTATTTCATCGTTGGCCAGGCCCGGCTGCTCTATCTGCAGGCGCTCGCCGAGCCGGCGGACGCCGCGGGCTCGGCGCGCCGCCGGGCGGATCTCGACGATGCCCTGGGCGGCCTGCGCCGGCTCTCGTTCGAGGCGCAGCAGCTGCAGGAGGCGCGCGACTTGATCAGCGACATCAACGCCGCGCGCGAAGCGTCCCCGTCTTGAAATCGCGTGCGGATCGCGTGGTGATGTCGGCATGAACCTCCTCCGGTTGGTTTCGCTGGCCCTGACCGTGGGTGTCGCCGCCCGGGCCGGGATCATGGCGCCTCCGTTCCGCCTGGAGTTCGCCCGCGGCGATCCGTTCCACTTCGGGGGCACGCTGCTGCACTCCGACCACGAGACCCAGGTCCGCGCCCGTGACGGCTACACCGTCTCGGCCCAGGTGCGGGCGGAGACGGGGGTCTGGTACCGGCGCACCGAGGTGACCGTCACGAACACCGGCCCCGCCGACCTCGGACTGCGCCGCGTGGTGCTCTTCGACTCGCCGGTCGCGGACCTCGACGGCGGCACCGCCCGCGTGGTGGGGCAGTTCAGCGGCTCGCCTGTCGTCACGGACCGCCACTTCCTCGGCGTCGAGCATCCGCTCGCGGAGAACCGTGTCGCCGACGGCCGGGTCACGTGCGCCCTGTCGCTCATGCAGCCGCTGCGGCCGGGGGAATCCGTCACCGTCACCTTCGTTCTCGGCACGTACCCGCCGGGACAGCTCCGCCGCTGGTTCCTCGCCTACCTGGAGCGGGAGCGTGCCCGGCCATACGCACCGTTCCTGCACCACAACAACTGGTACAACCGCGGCGGCGGAAGGAAGTTCACCGAGGCGGAGGTGCTCGCGGACATCGCCGTGCTCGGGCGCGAGCTCGTGGCCAAGCGTGGCGTGAAGCTCGACGGCATCGTGCTCGACGACGGCTGGGACGACGTGAACTCGCTCTGGCGCTTCCACTCCGGCTGGCCCGAGGGCCTGAAGAACGTCACGGCCGCGGCCGCCCGGATCGGCGCGGCGCCCGGCCTCTGGCTTTCGCCGTGGGGCGGCTACAGCAAGGCGCACGACGCGCGCATCGCGGCCGCCGCGCCGCAGGGCTTCGAGCTGCGCGGCCACAATTTCTCGCTGGCCGGCCCTCGCTACTACGCGCGCTTCCGCGAGCTTTGCACCGGGGTCGTGCGCGACGACGGGGTAGTGTACTTCAAGTTCGACGGCATCGGCTCGATCGAGGCGACGGGCCGCATTGACCCTGAGGCCGGGCGCGACTTTGACGCGATGCTGCGGCTGGTCCACGACCTCCGCGCGCTGCGCCCCGGCATCTACATCAGCCAGACCACCGGCACCTGGCCGTCGCCGTGGTGGCTCTTCCACGTGGATAACATTTGGCGCGACGGCTACGACTTCGGCTTCGCAGGCGTCGGCAGCAAGCGCGAGCAGTGGATCACCTACCGCGACGAGCAGACCTACCTCAACGTGGTCGGCCGCGGCCCGCTCTTCCCGCTGAACTCCCTCATGGTGCACGGCATCCTGTTCGCCGACCGGCCGGCGGAGCTCAGCACGGACGCGAACGGCGAATTTCGCCGCGAGGTCCGCTCCTACTTCGGCAACGGCACTCAGCTGCAGGAGCTCTATCTCTCACCCGAGCGGCTCAGCCCACAGAACTGGGACGACCTCGCGGCCGCCGCGAAGTGGTCGCGCGCCAACACCGTCACGCTCCGCGATGTCCACTGGATCGGCGGCAATCCCGGGAAGCTCGAGGTCTACGGCTGGGCGGCGTGGTCGCCGTCGAAGGGCATCGTGACCCTCCGCAATCCCTCGGACCACGCGGCGCAGTTCACGCTCGAGGCCGGTGCCGCCTTCGAGCTCCCGGCTGACGCGGCGAAGGAATTTCGCGTCACGAGCCCCTACGCCGACCAACCCGTCCCGGTGAACCGTCTGCGTGCCGGCGAGCCGGTGACGATCGCGCTGCAGCCCTTCGAGGTGCTGGTCCTGGAGTGCGCGCCCGTGGCCAAGCCCTGACATGAGTGAACCCGGCAAAGCCGTCTTCCTCTCGTACGCGTCGCAGGACGCGGAAGCGGCGCGTCGCCTTGCAGAGGCGTTTCGGGCGGCGGGGGTGGAGGTGTGGTTCGACCAGAGCGAGCTGCGCGGGGGCGACGCGTGGGACCAGAAGATCCGCCGGCAGATCCGGGAGTGCGCGCTGTTTGTGCCGGTGATTTCGCGGCACACGCAGGAACGTGAGGAGGGTTACTTTCGCCTGGAATGGAAACTCGCCGAGGACCGGTCCCACCTCATGGCCAAAGGCCGGCCGTTCATTCTGCCGGTGAGCGTGGACGGGACCACCGAACGGGGCGCGCTGGTTCCCGAGGCGTTTCTGGCGGTCCAGTGGACCCGGCTCCTGGAGGGCGAGATCCCGGCCGGGTTGGTCCGGCGCGTGCAGCAGCTGCTCGGCGAACCCGGCACCGGGGAGCCGGCGGCGCCGGCCGTGGCCGCTCCGGCCAGGCCGGGCGCCATCGCGCCGCGGTCCGGCTCCCGGGCCTGGCTGATCGGCGCCGTGCTGGCGTTCGCGCTGGCCGCGGTCGCCTATGTTGCGCTTCGTCCCGGCGTCAGGGGGCCGGCGGCCGCGGCCGTGGAAGCTGCCGGGAAGACCCCGGCGGAGGCCCGCGGCGCGACCGACAAGTCGATCGCGGTGCTGCCGTTCGCCAACATGAGCGAGGACAAGGATGCCAACGCGTTCTTCTCCGACGGCATCCACGAGGACATTCTCACCAACCTTGCGCACATCCGCGAATTGCGCGTGGTTTCCCGCACCTCGGTCATGGAGTACCGCGGCACCACCAAGCGGATTCCGCAGATCGCCCGCGAGCTCCACGTGGCCTATGTGCTCGAGGGCAGCGTCCGCCGGGCCGGAACCAAGATTCGCGTGACGGGCCAGCTGATCCGCGCGGACACCGACGAGCATGTGTGGGCCAAGAGTTACGACCGCGATCTCACGGACGTCTTCGCCATCCAGGCGGAGCTGGCCCAGGCCATTGCCGCGGAGCTCGACACCGCGCTCTCTCCGCGGGAGCAGAAGCTCGTCGAAAGCCGTCCGACCGAGAACCTCGCGGCTTACGAATTGCTGCTCAAGGCCCGCGCCGAACATAACGCGCGACAGCCCTCAAACGAATCCGTGCGGATGAGTTTTTCGGTGCGCGAGAACCTCCTGCAGTCAGCCATCGAGCTCGATCCGAATTTCGCCTTGGCGTGGTCGGAGCTTGCGACGCTTCACGTGGAGCTGATCGCGGCGAGCATCGATTCATCGAGCGCTCGCCTGGCCAAGGCGAAAGCGGCGGTCAGCCAGGTCCAGGCGCTGGCGCCGGAATCGCCGGCTGCGATTCAGGCGTTGGGCTCCTACCTGCTCTTTGGACTTCAGGAGCCGGGACAGGCGGTGGAGCAATTCAGGAAGCTCGTTGAACTCCAGCCCAATGATAGTGAGAGCCAGGTCTGGTTGGCCATCGCGCTCATGGCGCAGGGTCGCTGGCTTGATTCGATCGCCGCCGGCCGTCATTCCGTCGAGCTGGATCCGCGAAACGCCCGGGCCCGGCAGGGACTGATTACAACGCTGTTGCTGGTACGGCGTTATGCGGAAGCGAAG
>JAFEGX010000022.1 GCA_018239675.1 Verrucomicrobiota bacterium | reverse complement strand
GGTGAAATGACGACCGTCATATTAAAGCGCAAGAACATATCCCGGTCCAGTCATAACCATTTATCCTCCATATTTCTATATAGACTTCTCCCTCTAGGCCAGGCATGCCCGATCACTGCGGGCGACGTCCACTCCGCGGTTGCTCTCCAACGGAAGAGGTCTTTTTGTGAACCTTCCTTTGAATACGCCGCAGCTCCACGCCTACTGGCGCATGGCCTACATTGAGGCGCCGCGCTATCCGTCCGAGTTCAAGCGGCCCTTCACCGAACTGCCGGCGATGGGGGACGACCGCGCCGCCCTGATCATCCACCGGTCGAGCCTCTCCTATCTCCTGCTCAACCGCTACCCGTACAATCCCGGCCACCTGCTCGCGGTGCCCTACCGGGAGGTGGCTGACCTCACGGACCTCACGCCGGCGGAGCGCGCCGACCTGATGGAGGAGATCACCCTGGGCCGCCGGATCCTGCAGGACGGCCTGAAGCCTAACGGCGTGAACGTCGGCTTTAATCTCGGGTCCGCCGCCGGCGGCAGCATCGCGCACCTGCACGGTCACCTCGTGCCGCGCTGGAACGGCGACAACAACTTCATGCCGGTCATCGGCCACACACGCATCCTTCCGCAGTCGCTCGCCGCGATCTGGGAGCGCCTGAGCGGCGACCGGAAGACGCTGGTCCTCCCGAAAAAGGCCCGCCGCCGGTCCGGCGGGCGACGCTGACCTTCCGTTCGATCCCGGTTCACCTTTCCGTGCCGAAGACCCTGCATTTCCCCAGCCCGCGCCACCTCCATTCGCTGTACGGAGGGAGGGAGGAGAACCTCGCCCATGCGGAGCGCATGCTGGGGGTGAAGCTCGTGACCCGGGAGGACTGGCTCAAGATCGAGCCGGCGGCGGGGCAGCCGGCCGCCCACGGCGCCGCCGGCGTCGAGCGGGCCGAGGCGCTGTTTCAGTTCCTCAACGATGCGCGCGGCCAGGGCATGACGATCCGCACGCCGGACTTCCACCGGATCACCGACGGCTTTGCCCGCGGCGAGGGCGAACAGATGCGCGCGCTGATCGACCAGCCGCTCGTCATCGCGACCAACCGCCGGACGATCGTCCCGAAGACCCTCGGCCAGAAGCTCTACCTCCGGTCCATGCTCGCCCACCCGATCGTCTTCGGCATCGGCCCCGCCGGCACGGGCAAGACCTACCTCGCGATGGCGGCGGCGGTCTCGGCGCTGCTGCGCAACGAGGTCGAGCGCATCGTCCTCACGCGACCCGCCGTCGAGGCCGGCGAAACGCTGGGTTTCCTGCCGGGCGACCTGCGCGAGAAGATCCTCCCCTACCTCCGTCCGCTCTACGACGCGCTCGGCGACATGCTCGACACCGAGGATGTGGCGCGACTGTCCGAGAAGGGCATCATCGAGATCGCGCCGCTGGCCTACATGCGCGGGCGGACGCTTTCGCGGGCGTTCGTCGTCCTCGACGAGGCCCAGAACACCACGCCCGAGCAGATGATGATGTTCCTCACGCGGCTCGGGGACGACTCGCGCATGGTGGTCACGGGCGACATCACCCAGATCGACCTGCCACGCGCCAAGTCGAGCGGCCTGCTCGAGGTGCGCCACATCCTCGCGGACATCCCCGGGATCGACTTCCACACCTTCAGCGGCGCCGATGTGGTCCGCCATCCGCTCGTGACCCAGATCATCGCGGCCTACGACGCCTACCGGAACCCGATGGACCGGGAGAACGGCGCGGGCGAGAAATCCTGAACCGGCCGCCATGTCCGTCCGCCACCAGCTCAAGCTCCTTGTCGGCGGCCTCGGCAGCCGCCGGGCCGGTCCGCCGCCGCCCGCCCACTCCGGGCCGCGCGAGTTCCTCGACCGTAGCCGCGCCGTGGCGATCGTCATCTTTGTCGCGACGGTCGCGCTGATCGTGCTCATCAGCTCGGTCGGGCTCACCACCGTCAACGTCCCGGTCCTCCCAAACCAGCTGGCCACCGCCCGGGTCGTGGCCAACGCCGCCTTCACGTACGAGAGCGCGGAGCGCACCGCCGCGCTGCGCGAGCAGGTCGCGAGCCGCGTGCCGCCGGTCTACCGCCTCGATCTGGAGCCGTACCAGCGGTTTGACGCCGCGGCCCGGGAGCTGCTGGGCCGCCTCGAGGCCCTCGAGCAGCGCTACCCGGCGGGCACCCCGCTGCTCAACCAGCGCCGGGCCGACCTCGCCGCGGCGGTCGAGGCCTTCAACGCCCACGGGCCCTACAACGCCAGCCTCGAGGACGTCGCCGCCGTGCTGAACCTCGGCGACGCCAAGCTGCGCGCCTCCCTGTTCGAATCGGGGCTGTCCGCCCTGCGCGACCTCGCCACCGAGGGCGTGCACGACGACTCGCTCGGCAGCAACCCCGGCAGCGTCACCGTCTACCAGATCGCCCGCCCCTCCGGCGCCGTCACGGTCCGGCCCGTGCAGTCGCTTGAGGAGGCCATGACCTTCCTGCGCGTGAACCTCGCCGCCGACGGCGTGCCGCGGCCGGCGTCGCTCGCGCTGTTCCGCCTGTTCCGGCTCGGCCTCACGCCCAACCTGGTGTTCGACCGCGAGGCCTCGCAGCGGAAGGAGGCGGAGGCCGTCGACCAGGTGCGGCCCGTGGTCGTCAACGTCGCGCGCGGGCAGACGATCCTCGAGCCCGGGCAGCGGGTGACGGCGGAGCAGTACGAGATGCTGGCCGCGCACCGGCGGTACCTCCGCGAGCACACCGACACCGAGGTCGCGGAGCAGCTGACGCTCCTGGGCCGCATCCTGCTCGTGCTGGCGATGGTGATCGCGAGCGTGCTGTACATCCGGCTGGAGGATCCCGAGACGCTCCGGAGCAACGGCCGCCTCGGCCTGCTTGCGCTGGTGGTCATCGTCAATCTTGCGCTGGTGCGCGCGGTGTACTCGCTGGGCGGCGTCGATTTTTTCGTCCACGACGACTCCTGGGCCTCGACGCTGCCGTTCGTCGCGCCGACCGCGCTGGCGCCGCTGATCGTGGCGATCCTGATCGACGCCGGCTCGGCGATCTTCATGGCGCTGCTGGTCTCGATCTTCACGGGCGTGATCTACGGCAACCGTCTCGACCTGATCGTGCTGACCTTCCTCGCGTCGATGGTCGCGATCTTCGGCTGCCGCGAGGTGCACAAGCGCGGCCGCGTGGTCCGCGCCGCGGTGGCGGGCGGCCTCACCCTGGCGCTGATCGCGCTGCCCATCGGCCTCGCCGACCAGGTGCCGCTCGGCACGCTGCTCCAGCAGATGGCCGCCGCCACCGCCACGGGTTTCCTCACCGGCATGGCGGTCGTCGGCGTCCTGCCCGTGCTCGAGTCGCTCTTCAAGCGCACCACGGACATCACGCTGCTGGAGCTCACGGACTATAATCATCCCCTGCTCCGCCTGATGCAGCTCGAGGCGCCCGGCACCTACCACCACTCGCTGGTGGTCGCGCAGCTGGCCGAGAACGCCGCCAACGCCATCGGCGCCAACCCGCTGCTCGCCCGGGTCTGCGCGCTGTTCCACGACATCGGCAAGACCGCGCACCCCGGCTTCTTCACGGAGAATCTCCGCGACCAGCCCAATCCGCACGACGGCCTGCCGCCGGCCGAGTCCGCCCGCATCATCAAGCAGCACGTGACCGACGGCGTGGAGCTGGCCCGGCGGCACCGCCTGCCGCGCGCCGTGGTCGAAGTCATCCAGCAGCATCACGGCACGACGCTGGTCCGCTATTTCTACAACCGCGCCGTCGAGGCCTCGCGCGCCCCGTTCGCGGCGCCCGCCCCCGGCACGCGCAGCCCGCTGGGCGAGGTCGTCACGCCGTCGGTGCCGGAGGCCGGCTACCGGTACGACGGCCCGCGGCCGCAGTTCAAGGAGAGCGCCGTGATCTCGCTGGCCGACGGCGTCGAGGCCGCCACGCGCTCGCTGCGCGCGGTCAACGCCGAGCAGCTGGCCACGCTGATCGACCGGATTGTCCGTGACCGGATGGCCGAGGGCCAGCTCGACGAGGCGCCGCTGACGTTCGAGGAACTCGCCAAGGTGCGGAACAGCTTCCAGTTCACGCTGCTCAACATGCTGCACGCCCGCGTCGCCTACCCGGCCGGCGAACAGACCCCGCCGCAGCGGGTGAAGGGCTGACGTCGTCCGGTCCGCCGCGTGAAAGCCGCCTCCCGCCCGCCGGCCGCCGGCCGTCCCGTCCTCATCGCGAACCGCCACCCGCGCCTGCGCCTCGACCGGCGGCGGGTCGCGCAGCTGGTCCGGCTCCTCGACACCGAGTTCCGCGTCCGGCCCGCCGAACGCCGCGCCCTGGTGCTCCCGCCCGCGGGCCCGGGCCTGCACGATCCGCAGGCGGAACTCAGCCTGGTGTTCCTGACCGACCGGGACCTGGCCCGGCTGCACGCGGAGTTCCTGGCGGACCCAACGGTGACCGACGTCATCACGTTCGAGGGGAATCCCGCCCTCGGCACCGCCGGCGAGATCTGCGTGTCGGCCGACGCGGCCCGGCGGCAGGTCCGGGGCGGCAACACGGCCGGGCGCGACTTCGCCACCGAGCTCACGCTCTACGTGGTCCACGGCTGGCTGCACCTCACCGGGTACGACGACCTGCGGCCGGCCCGGAAGCGGGTCATGCGCCGCGCGGAGGCGCGCGCGCTCCGTCTGCTTGCTGGGCGCCTGGGCAGCAGGCCGCTGTTCCGACTCCGGCACTGAATTAGGCAGTTGAAAGTCGTCGGTTGAAGGTTGAAGGGCGGTCCGCGGAGGAATGCCGCCGCGGCGCGAACCCGTCGGCGCGAGCTCCGTCATTGCTGCCTCGAGAGGGCTAGGTCCCTGGGAAGGACCCATTACGCGGCGGTCACGGCTTTCAACCGACGACCTTCAACCCTCAACTGAGTCTGCCTACGGCCCAAAAAACTTTGCTTCCGGCCGGCTTTGGGTGAGCCTTGGCGCGAACCATGTCTGACCGTCGCCCCGCCCACCTTGTCACCCTCCGCACCGCGTTCTTCTCGGGCCTGCTGCTGCTCGCCCCTCTGATCGTCACGATCTGGGCGGTGGTGCGGGTCATCGACCTCGTCGGCGGGACCTTCCGCCCGCTGTTTTTCGCCTACATGCCCGACGTGCTCACCACGCCGCGGCTGAACCTGCTGTGGGACGTGCTGGCGACGCTGATTGTGTTCGCGCTGATCACCCTGCTCGGGTTCCTGTCGCGCTACGTCTTCGGCAAGTATTTCCTCGAGGTCGGCGAGCGCGTGATCCAGGGCATCCCCGGCGTGAGCGCGGTGTACAACACGGTGAAGCAGATCGTGGACACGTTCGGCACGCAGAACCGCAACCTTTTCAGCAAGGTCGTCCTCGTCCAGTACCCGCGGCCCGGCGTGTGGACGCTCGGCTTCCTGACGAGCAAGGAGCGGGCCGAGGCGCAGCTCCGGACCGGGCGGGACGTGTGGACGGTGTTCGTCCCGACCTCCCCCAATCCCACCAGCGGCTTCCTGCTCATGCTCCCGCGGGAGGAGATCGTGGAGCTCGAGATGTCCGTCGGCGAGGGCATGAAGATGATCATCTCCGGCGGCGCCGTGGTCCCGCCGTGGCCCGCCCCCGGCCGCCCGCCAACCCCGTCGGCCTGATCGTGTGCCCGGCCTCCCGCTCCAGACCGACGCCTTCGTGCTGCTGAAGCGCCCGGCGACCGACGCGTTCCAGGGCTTCCAGGTCTTTTCGCCCGAGCACGGCGCCCTGCTGGTCCATCAGCGGATCGTGCGCAAGGCGGCGGCGACGAACGTCACGCTCGACCTGTTCGACGAGGTGTCGCTCCGGCTCGAGAGTCCGAGCCAGGGCCAGACCTGGTTCGTCCTCGAGGCCCGGCTCGTGACGCGGCACCCCGGCCTCGGCCGCAGCTACGACACGCTGCGGCACGCGGCGGCCCTCGCCACGCTCGTCGCGCGCAACCCCGTGCATGAGGACAGCCGCGCGTCCGTCGCGCAGCTCCTCCGGACCGCGTTCGCCGCCCTGGCGGCCGGCCGCCCGCCGGAGGTGGTCTGGCTCAAGAGCCTGTACGTGTTCGCCCGCGACGAGGGTTACCCGGTGAAGCAGGACTGGCTGCCGGCCCTGCCCGCCGGGCGCCGGGCGGAGGCGGATCACCTGCTGTTCATGCCGCTCGCCGCCGAGCCCGTCCCGCCGACGGGCCGTCCGGCGACGGTCGGTCCGCTCGTCCGGAGCCTCGAGGACTATCTCCGCGGGCACACCGACATCCTCCTCGGCTAGCCGGACCGGCTGCGTCCCATGGAATTCAACCTCGACCAGCGCCGCGCCACGCTCAGCGTCGGCGAATTCGCCGAATTCACCACGGGCCCGCGGGACTTTGGCAGCGGCGCGGCGGGACTGTGGCGGGCGCAGCTCGGCACGCACTGGCACCAGGAGCTTCGCGCCCAGACCGCCGCCGAGACGCCCGCGGCGGAGTTCGAGGTCACCCTCGGCGGCAGCCTGGCCCACGCCGGCTGGACCCTCGCGCTCGCGGGGCGCATCGACCAGCTCGTGCGCCGCGCCGACGGCGTGACCCTGCGCGAAATCAAGACAGTCCTGCGGTCGCTCCCGGTGGACGAGGCGGCGCTGCGGGCCGACTACCCCGGCTACTTCGTGCAGCTCGCCACCTATGCGGCCCTCTGGCATCTGCAGCTGCCCGCGGGTACGTCCCGCTCGGCGGTGGCGGGCGAGCTCGTGTTTGTGGAGGCGGGCAGCGGCCTGGCGCAGACCGTGCGGCTGACCGGCGCCGACGACGGCCTGCTGGCAGCCCAGCTCGAGCGGGTCGTCGAGTTCCTCACGCTCCGGCTCCGCGCCCGCGAGCGGCTGCGCGGCCTGCGGTTCCGCCCGGCGTTCGCGACCCCGCGGCCGGGCCAGGAGACCACCCAGGCCGAGCTCACGGCGACCTTCGAGCGCCATCCCCTGGTGGCGTTCGAGGCCCCGACCGGCTTCGGCAAGACCGGCGTCCTCCTGGAGTTCGCGCTCGGCCAGCTCCGCGCCGGCCATTTCGACCGCGCGCTCTACCTCACCAGCAAGTCCACCGGCCAGCTGCAGGTGGTGCGGACGCTCGCCGCCATGCAGGCCGTGGGGCCGGACGCCGGGTCCGGCCCCCCGGTCACCGCGTGGCACGTGCGCAACAAGGCCGAGCACTGCGTGAACGGCGTGTTCCACTGCGTGCGGGAGGCGTGCGGCTACATCGACCGCCTCGAGGCCCGGTGGCCCGCCAGCGGGCTGGCCCGTTTCTACCGGTTCGAGCGCGAGCCCCGCGACCTCGACACGCTGCGTGCCGCCGGGCGCGATGCCCGGATCTGCCCTTACGAGATCACGCGGGCCGCACTGGCGTTCAACGATGTCTGGATCGGCGACTACAACTACGTCTTTGCGCCGCGGAACCGGGGCCTGTTTTACCTCCAGCCCGGGTTCGATCCGGCGCGCACGCTGCTGATGCTCGACGAGGCCCACAACCTGCCGTCGCGCGTGGCCGACGCCCACTCGCACCTCGCGCGGGCCGACGACGCCCATGCCGTGCTGGCGGAGCTCGACCACGTGGAGGCGCCCTTGGCGCTGGCCCGGGCCTGGGAAAGCTGGACGCGCCTGCTCGCGGCGCTGCCGGTCACCGACCAGCTCGACCATGCGCTGGAATCCGATGCGGCGGACACCCTCGCCAAGGTAGCCGATCTGCTCGCAACGCAGCCGGTCGACTATGCGGCACTGGGGCCGCGCGCGAGCGAGGTCCTCTGGCAGGCGCCGCTGCTGGCGGAGTGGCTCGGCGACGGCCGGCTGCGGAAGCTTCTGTGGTGCCCGCGCCCCGGCGAGCTGGCCTTCACCTGCCTCGACGCCGCCGACGCCATTGGCGAAACGCTGCACGACTACGGCGGCGTGGTCCTCGCCAGCGCCACGCTGTCGCCGGTCGAGGACTTTGGGACGGCCTGCGGCCTGAATCCGGATTCCGGAATTCGGATTCCGGAATGGTCCAGCGCGATCGTTTCGCCGGACAAATTCGTCCCCGCCGGTCCTTTGGTCCACGTCCGCGCCCACACTCCCTGGCGCGACGGGGCGTACGACGTGGCGGTGGATGCGCGGGTGGACACGACGTTCCAGCACCGTTCGCGCTATTTTGCCGTGACGGCGGCCACGATCGCCGCGCTGCAGGAGTCGGCCCGCGGGCCGGTCGCGGTGTTTTTCCCCAGCTATGCGTACGCCGAAGCCGTCGCGAGGGAGCTGGAACGCGCGGCCCCGCTGCGCGTCGCCCCGCAGCCGCGGCTGCATGACCTTGCCGCGCAGACTGCGTGGGTCGACCAGTCGATCGCGTTCGCCGACGCCCTGTTCCTCGTGCTCGGGTCGAGCTTTGCCGAGAGCATCGATGCGCTGGGCGGACGCGTGACTCATGCCATGGTGGTGGGCCCGGCGCTGCCCGAGGTGAACCCGGTCCAGCGGGCGCGTCTCGCCGAATGCTCCGCGCTCGGCCGGGCCGAAGCCTTCAGGCGCGTCTACCAGGGCCCCGGCATGACCAAGGTGAACCAGGCGCTCGGCCGCCTCGTGCGCGCGCCGGGCCAGCGGGCCCGGGTGATCCTGCATTGCCGGCGGTTCCTCGCGCCCGACTACGCCCGGCTCCTCGCGCCCGACTACCAGTTTGGTTTCAACATCCTCGAGGACGCCGACCTCCGGACCTGGCTCGATCGCTCCGGTTAG
This sequence comes from Verrucomicrobiota bacterium, assembly GCA_018239675.1. Lineage (GTDB taxonomy): Bacteria > Verrucomicrobiota > Verrucomicrobiia > Opitutales > Opitutaceae > Opi-474. Next base: position 3,281 of record JAFEGX010000022.1, on the reverse strand, counting down.
GGCGATGTGAGCGCACATCGCGACGACCCGGCCTTGCCACAATGGGCGCGAAGCGCACGAAGTCCGATCCGCTGTCTTGGCAGAAATCTGCCCCAAAACTCCAGTCTCATCGGCGGCGGTAACCTAATCTGCGACGCTTCGTGCCCTTCGCGCCCTTCGTGGCAATTCTTGCGCCCGCGGACCTTCCGGGGACGCCGGCCAGACCCGCGACTACCGGAATTCCGGTAGTCGCGCCCATCGCCCCCCGGGACGGATGGGGCAAGAACCGGGGCCAACTCCGGATTTTCCCCCATGCCTTGGTCCTATCGGTATGACCCGCCCAGCGACTGCCTCATCAGCACGGCGACCGGTGTGCTCACCGCGGGGGAGCTGACCGCCGGTCTGCGGGAGCTCCGCGCCGACCCGCATTTTCAGGGGCTGGTCCGGCTTTTCGGCGACTATTCCACAGTCGACCGGTTTGATCTGGCCGAGGATGAGGTGCGGCGCTGCGTGACGCCGGAGTTCTTCGCCCCGGTCGGGGGCCGGTGCGCCGTGCTCCTGTTTCAACCCCTGGGTTCGGCCCGATTCCGCGACTACCTCGAGACCGCTGCCGCCGCCAGCTGCCGGATTTTTGCCGAGCGCCGCCTGGCGCTGGAGTGGATCAACGAAGGGGTGGCGCGCGACCGGCACCTTACCGCCGAGGCGACCATGGCCGCGCTGCCGCGGCCGGCGTTCGGCCGCCTGGCCGACCTCGACCGGGCGCGGTCCATCCGGGCCATTCGGCCGCCGGGGTCGGACGCCTCCGGCGCCCCGTTCCACTGACCGGGTCCGCCCCGGCCCGGCCGACAGCCCACGCTTGCCAGTTTCGCTTCCTCGCCGGACACTGCCGCACAGATTTCGCCGCACATTCCCGACCGTTCCCGGTCCAATCGGGACCCGTTTTATCCCCGTGAAATTCCTCTCGCTCCGCCTCGCCGGCCTGCTCGCCTTGCTCGGCCTGCTCGGGTTGCCGGCCGGGGCCGCCCCGGCTCCAGCCGAGTTCACCGCCAAGGAACTCGCCCAAGGCTATCGCGACACGGTGGTCCTGGCCAAGCCGCGGGCCAGCCAACGCAACACGGTCGACGCCGCCGAAGCGGCCGAGGGCCGGCGCCTGCGGCAGAAGTTCGACCGGTTCGGTGATCTGCGCGTGCTGGAGGTCGGGAGCGGCGAGACCGTGACCCAGGCAATGCAGCGGCTCCGCCGCACCGGACGTTACGAGTACGTCGAGCCCGACCATATCGTGCACGGGCACGTCCAGCCGAACGACCCGTATTTTCCCTCGGCGCAGTGGTCGCTCAACAACACCGGCAGCAACGGCCCGGGCGGCGGCACCCCCGGGGCGGACATCGGCGCGCTCACCGCGTGGAGCTCCACCACCGTCGCCAACAGCGCATCGAACGTCATCGTCGCGGTGGTGGACAGCGGCGCGCTGCTCGCCCACGAGGACCTCGCGCCCAACCTGTGGACGGACGGCAGCGGGCACCATGGCGCGTCGTATGTCAGCGGCAACGGCGCGCAGACCGACACGAACCCGAATGACACCGAGGTCGGCCACGGCTCGCACGTGTCGGGCATCATCGGCGCCGCCGGCAACAACAGCACGGGCATCAGCGGCATCGCCTGGAGCGTCAAGCTCATGGAGCTCCGTTTCCTGCACGGGACGGCCGGCAGCGGCTCGATCTCCGACGCCATCGCGTGCGTCAACTACGCCATCTCCAATGGCGCCAAGATCATCAACGCGTCCTACGGCAGCGACGCCTACTCGAGCGCCGAGTACGACGCCATCAAGGCCGCGCGTGACGCCGGGGTCATCTTCGTGGCCTCCGCCGGCAACGACACCGCCAACGTCGACACCGGCGCCGCCTACCCCGCCGGCTACGACCTCGACAACATCGTCACCGTCGCCGCCACCACCAACACCGACGCCCTCGCCACCTACTCCAACTACGGCGCGGGCGACGTCGACCTCGCTGCCCCCGGCAGCTCGATCTACTCCTGCTGGTACACCGCCACCAACGCCTATGCGACCGAGAGTGGCACATCGATGGCCGCCCCGCACGTCTCCGGAGTGCTGGCGCTGATGCGGGCCAAGTTTCCGTCGGACACCTACCGCCAGCTCATCAACCGCCTGCTCCGGTCGGTCACCCCCGTGGCCGGCCTGATCGGCAAGGTCCAGAGCGGCGGCCGCCTCAACCTCGCCAACGCGCTCAACGTGACCGACCCCCGGCCGTTCAATGACGACTTCGCCAGCCGCGCCAGTCTCGGCACCGCCGCCAACATCCATATCCGCACCAACAACGTCGGCGCCACCTCGGAGGTCAACGAACCCGCCCTAGCCGGCAGCACCGCGCAGAACACGCTGTGGTGGACCTGGACCGCTCCCGCGTCGGCCAACGTCACGTTCAACACCGCCGGCACCGCCTACACCGCCGGCTTTGCCGTCTACACCGGCAATTCCCTCACCGGGCTGACCAAGGTCGTGGACAACAGCGGCGGCCAGACCAAGGTCACGGCGGCCGTCACCGCCGGCACCACCTACCAGATCGCCATCGGCACCAAGGGCGGCTCGCCCGGGCTCACGGTCTTTGCGATCGGCGTCGTCCCGCCCAACGACGACTTCGTCAACGCCCAACTGGTCTCCGGCCGCACCTTCCGCGTGAGCGCCACGACCTTCAACGCTTCGACCGAGTCCGGCGAGACGCTCGCGATGTCCCACGGGGCCGGCCACACGGTGTGGTACAAATGGGTCGCGCCGTCGTCCGGCACGTTCGGCCTCTACCTCTACAGCGACCTCGCCGACATGCTGGCCGGCGTCTACAATGCATTTCCAAGCAGCCAGTCGAGAGTCGCGTACAATGACGACGCGGCCGACCAGATCCTGTCCGGCACCTACAACGGCGCCGTCAACAGCGCGAGCCTGGTGCGCTTTGCCGCGACCGCCGGGACCACGTACTATTTCCAGGTCGACACCACCAACGTGAACCCGGTCGGCGGCGACTTCACGCTCACGATCACCGACGCCGTCTGGCAGTTCGCCGCCTACGGCGGCGTGGTCTCATCCCCCGCCGTCGGCAGCGACGGCACGATCTACGTCGGCGCGGGCACGACGCTGACGGACGATCCGCTCGACAACTCCAACTATCCCGAGGACCGGGTCTACGCCCTCAACGCAAACGGCACCAAGAAGTGGAGCTACGCGACCAGCCAGCCGGTTGATCTCTCGTCGCCGGCCATCGGCAGCGACGGCACCGTCTACATCGGAT
>JAFEGX010000021.1 GCA_018239675.1 Verrucomicrobiota bacterium | reverse complement strand
TTCCCGGTTTGGTTCTGAATCAGCCCCGGAAGGTTGCAAAAGTGGAGACCATCCTGAACAACTCGTTCGGCATGCTGGGCATAAATTCCACGTTGATTGTTAAGCGCTTTGTGCCCTAAGTGCTTCGTTCGAGCATATATGACCAAAGACGAATGCAAGAAAGTGGTGGTCGACATCATCGCGGACATCGCGCCCGATGAAGACCTTTCGAATCTGAAGCCTGACGTGCGCCTGCGCGATCAGCTCCAGCTCGATTCGATGGACTTTCTCGATATCGTGATGGAGCTCCGCAAGCGCCACGGCATCGAGGTGCCGGAGGCCGACTACATCCAGCTCGCCTCGCTGGACAGCTGCGCCGAGTACCTGACGCCGAAGTTCAACGCGCTCGCTGCCAAGCGCTGAGCGCAGGGCGCTCAGCGCGGTTGAAGGTTGAACGTTGAAAGTTGACCGCCGGCGGATCCCGGCCCGCGGCGGCACGGTCGCCGCATCACGTTCGAGCGGCTTTCATGCGTGCGCCTGAATGCAGGTAGGGCGTTCGCGGCTTCGGGTGGAGTCCGTGACAACGGGACCACCGGTTTTGCTTTCAACTTTCAACGCTCAACTTTCAACTGGCAGGCGCAGCCTGCCCATGAACACCCGCTCCCACTACGACGTCGCCATCATCGGCGCCGGCATGTCCGGGCTGGCGGCGGGCATCCGGCTGGCGCACTTCGGCAAGAAGGTCTGCATTTTTGAGCGTCACAACGCGGTCGGCGGGCTGAACAGCTTCTACAGCATCGCCGGGCGGAGATTCGACGTGGGCCTCCATGCGATGACAAATTTCGTGAAGCCCGGCGTGAAGGGCACGCCGCTCGGCAAGCTCCTGCGCCAGCTCCGGATCGACCGTGACGAGTTTGCCCTCTGCGAGCAGCGGCAGTCACGGATCGCCTTCGGGCGTCACGGCGAAACGTCGCTGCGGTTCACGAACGACTTCGCGGTCCTCGAGGCGGAGGTCGCCGCGCGGTTTCCCCGGCAGATCGACGGGTTCCGCGGGCTCACCTCGGCCGTGCGGGAGTATCCCGACGTGGCGCTGGACACCGGCTACGTATCGGCCCGCGAGGTGGTCCGCCGGCACATCGGTGACCCGCTGCTCGAGGACATGCTGTTTTGTCCCGTGATGTATTACGGGAGCGCGACGGAGCACGACATGGATTTCGGGCAGTTCGTGATCATGTTCAAGGCGCTGTTTCTCGAGGGCTTCGCCCGGCCCTACGAGGGCGTGCGCGTGATCCTCCGCGTGCTGCTCGACAAATATCGGGCGGCCGGCGGCGAGCGCCGGATGAAAACCGGGGTGAAGCACATCGTGGCGCGCGACGGCCGGGCCGCCGAGCTCATCCTCGACTCCAACGAGCACATCACGGCTGACCATGTCCTGTCGTCGATCGGCGCGCCTGAGACCGCCCGTCTGATCCAGTCGGGCCACCATGCGGCGCCGGCCGTGATGCCGGGCCGGCTCTCGTTCGTCGAGACCATCACGATCCTGGACCGCCAGCCGGCGGCGCTCGGGTGGGGGAGCGACACGATCGTTTTCTTCAACGACTCGCCGCGCTTCGACTACGCCCGGCCGGCCGAGGAGGTGGATCCCCGCAGCGGCGTGATCTGCATCCCGAACAATTTCGACTTCGGTCTGGACCGGCAGCTGCCGGAGGGGATCTTTCGCTGCACCTGTCTCGCGAACTACGACCGCTGGGCCCAACTGCCGGAGGACGTCTACCGCGTGGACAAGCAGCGCTGGTACGCCGCCATCCAGGCCAGCGCGCGCCGATTCCTGCCGCCGCTGGCTGAGGCGGATCTCCTCAGCCGGGCGACGGTCACGACCGACATGTTCACGCCGCGGACGATCACGAAGTACACCGGCCATCTTGCCGGCGCGATCTATGGCGCGGCGGAGAAGAACCGGCAGGGCCGGACCGAGCTGGTGAACCTCTACCTGTGCGGCACGGACCAGGGCTTTCTGGGGATTGTCGGAGCCATGCTGAGCGGCATCTCCATGGCCAATTTGCACATCCTCCAAAAAGGGTAAATTTCATGGCACGCGGGGTTGCGGCCCGTGTCCCACCTTCAACCCCCCGCCCCATGCACTCAGGCTCCCCTCTCCGTCGCCTGCTCTTGGTCCTGCCGGGCCTCTGGCTCGTCGCTTCCGCTCCCCTCGCCGCGGAGGACACCAAGGTCTACACCCAGGCCTCGGCCGCTGCCGAGGCCCCGCTCAGTCCGCCCCAGCTCGACCAGTTGCTCGGGCCGATCGCGCTTTATCCGGATGCGGTGGTCGCGATCGTGCTGCCAGCCTCGACCTTCCCGGCGGACGTCGTGCTTGCCGCCCGGTACCTGGAGGATGGCGGCGACTCGACGAAAACCGACGGCCAGCCGTGGGATGACAGCGTGAAGTCGCTGGCCCGCTTTCCCGAGGTGGTGAAGTGGATGGACGAGAACCTCCACTGGACGAAGCAGCTCGGCGAGGCGTTCATCCGCCAGCCGGCCGACGTGATGAACGCGATCCAGCGCCTCCGGGCGGCGGCGCGGGCCACGGGCGCGCTGGTCACCACGCCCGAGCAGCAGGTGGTGGTCGACGGCGACACGATCGAGATCCTGCCGGTGCAGCCGGACGTGATCTATGTGCCGCGGTACGATCCCACGGTCGTCTACATTTCGCACCCGCCAGGCTATGCCTATCCCTATGGTCCGTACCTGACCTTCGGAGCCGGCTTCACCATGGGCTTCTGGCTCGCGTATGACTTCGACTGGTTCAACCACGAGATCTGGGTGGGCAACCACAGCCATGACTGGCGCGAGCATCGCGACTGGCGCCGCAGCATGCCGGCACGGACGCCGCAACGCCCGCCCGACCCGAACTGGCGGGCTTGGAAGCCGCCGGCGAATCGGCCGCCACCGCCGCCGAGTCGCTGGCATGGCGAGCCGAGGGTGGAGCGCCCACGCCCGTTCCCGGGCACCCCCGGAGCTCCGAATCACCCTCGTCCGCCGCGGCCGCCACGCCGTGACGACGATCCCGGCCACCGTTCCGGCCCGCGGAGCCAGCCGGCCCCGGTGGACTACAGCCGCGCCACCGCGCCGGGCACCTCGAATCTGAACCGCGCCACGCCGCCGTCCATTCCGACCGAGAACCGTGCCACGCCGGTTCCGCCTACGACACGGCAGACGCCTGAGCATCGCGCCCCGCCGCGCGAGAATTACGGCTCGCGCCCACCGCCTTCACCGCCGCCTTCCAGGGTCCAGCCCCCGCGGCCGCCGGCAAGCGTCCCGGCCGCCAGCACAATGGCGCCCGTTGCGCCCCGGCAGATGCCGAGTGCCCCGCCGGCGGCGGCGTCCCGCAGCTTTTCGTCGCCACCACCACCTCCGCCGCCTCCGCCCCCCGCACCGGCGCGGAGCCGCGACCCCGATCGTCAGGAGAAGCAGAATTGAGGTGGTTCGCCGCGCTCGCGGAGGGCAACGGGCAAGGGTTTGCCACGAAGGGCGCCAAGCGCGCGAAGCTGATTCGTAGGGCCGCCTGAGTCGGGCAGGGTGGCGGGCGTTGTCCCCAACGCGCTGATCGCTCAGGAAAGACACCGCGTCATCCCTACAGCATCGTTTCCGTTGCTGACGGACGCTAGTAGAGCCCAACCTTTTCCCCACCGCGGTCTTCCGACGTCTCCGTTACCTCCTGTGCGGATTGATCCGACCGGCCGGGCACAAAACCCCTTGCCCTCGCTCCGGCACCCCTTTCACTCTGCTCGTTCCATGGCTTACGACTGGCTGAAAGGCGTCGCCGACGAGTACGATGTGATCGTGATCGGCAGCGGTCTGGGCGGGCTCACCGGCGCCAATGTGCTGGCCAAGGCCGGCCATCGCGTGCTGCTGCTCGAGCACCACTACCAATTCGGCGGCCTGGCCACCTGGTTCACCCGGAAGGGCGGGCATATCTTCGACATCTCGCTCCACGGTTTCCCGGTCGGCATGATCAAGTCCTGCCGGAAGTACTGGACCAGGGAAATTGCCGACTCGATCGTCCAGCTGAAGGACATCCGGTTCGTCAATCCCCAGATGGACGTCTGGACCACGTTCACCCGCGAGGACTACACCCGGGTCCTGGTCGAGCAGTTCCACCTGGAACGCGCCCACGTGGAGCGGTTCTACGACCACCTGCGGGCGATGAATTTCTACGACAACAATCCCGAGACGACCGGCGAGATGCTGGAGCGGTTTTTCCCGGGACGCGACGACGTGAAGCGCCTGCTGATGGAACCGATCGCTTACGCGAACGGCTCGACGCTGGACGACCCGGCCATCACGTACGGCATCGTCTTCTCCAACTTCATGGGCGCCGGCGTCTACACCTTTCGCGGCGGCTCGGACCTGCTGATCGAGAAGATGGTCGCAGAGCTCCGCAAGAATGGCGTCGAAGTGCGAAAGAAGGTGATGGTCGACCGCATTCTGGTCGAGGAACGCGACGGCCGGAAGGTGGCCGCCGGCATCGTGGCGTCGAGCGGCCGCGTCATCCGGGCCAAGGCGATCCTCTCCAACGCGAATCTGAAGAACACGATCTTCCGCCTCGCCGGCGAGGCCAGCTTCCCGGCCGACTACCTCGCGGCGGCAAAGGCCGTTCGCATCAACTCGAGTTCCTGCCAGGTCTACCTCGGCATCCGCAAGGGCGAGACGATTCCGCATATCGGCGACCTGGTGTTCACCTCGGAGAACCCGCACTTCACGAGCGAGGAGCTGACCGATTTCCACACGACGAGCCGGACCTTCTCGGTGTATTATCCCGAAACGCGGCCGGGCTCGGACCGCTACACCGTGGTGGTCTCGCTCAACGGCCGCTACGCCGACTGGCAGCAGCTCGACGAGGCAACGTACGAGCGCGAGAAGCGGCGGCTCGTCGAGGAGTCGATCACCGCCCTCGAGCGCTACATCCCCGGCGTCCGCGCGAAGATCGACTGGGCGGAGGCCGCGACGCCGCGGACGATCGAGCGGTACACCACGCACGTGGGCGGCACCTCGTTCGGCACCAAGTTCGAGGGCCTGAAGGTCTCGATGGACCTGCCGGAAAAACTGCCCGGACTGTACCACGCGGGCTCGGTCGGCATCATCATGTCCGGCTGGCTTGGCACCATCAACTACGGCGTGATCACCGCGAACAAGATCGACCAGTTCCTCTTCAACCAGCGCGCCCAGCCGGCCGCTTCCCCCGCATGAGCGCGAGCCCCGACGTCCTGGCCCTGATTCCCCACCGTCCGCCATTCCTGTTCGTCGACGAGATTGTCGCGGAGACCGCCGACACGCTCACGGCCCGCCGCACCTTCCGCGCCGACGAGGAATTCTACCGTGGACACTATCCCGGCGCGCCGATCACTCCCGGCGTCCTGCTGTGCGAGGCGGTGTTCCAGACCGGCGCGCTCCTCATGGCCCGCAGCATGGCCGGGCAGGGGAGGCCGGGCGGCGTGCCGCTGCTGGCCAAGATCAGTGACGTGCGCTTTCGCCATCCCCTCTTCCCCGGCGAGACGATCATCATCGAAGCCAGGAAAAAGGAGTCGATGGGCGGTTTCACGATGATGAGCGGGAGCATCCGCAGCGGCGAGAAGCGCGTGCTGACCGTGGATTTCTCGGTCGCCTGGAAAGTGCCGGAGGGAGCGCCGCCCGCATGAGCGATTTCCTTCAAGTCGCGGGCCGGACCTTCCTCGTCTTCGGCGTCGCCAACCGGAAGAGCGTCGCGTGGTTCGTCGCGAAGTCGCTGGAGGAGCAGGGCGCCCGCGTGCTTTACAGCGTCCGCTCCGAGGCGCGGCGCAAGTCCCTCGAGACCCAGCTGGCCGGCCGCACGACCTTTCTCTGCGACGTCGAGCAGCCGGGCGCGGTGGAACGTCTCGCCGCCGAGATTGCCGCCGCGGGCGCCGGGCCTCTGCACGGCATTGTGCATTCCATCGCCTTCGCGAACTACCGAGAGGGCTTCCGGCCGTTCCACGAGACCAAGCGCGACGATTTCCTCCAGGCCACGGCGGTCTCGGCGTTTTCGCTCGTCGAGATCGCGCAGGCCTTAAAGCCCCAGCTCGCCCCGGGCGCGTCGGTCGTGACCATCGGCATCTCATCGCTGCAGGTGACCCCGGACAACTACGGCTACATGGGACCGATCAAGGCGGCGCTCGAGTCGTGCGTCCGCTTCCTCGCGAAGTCGTTCAGCGCCGACACAACCGTGCGCTTCAACGCGGTGGGCGCCGGCCCGCTCAAGACCAGCGCCTCCGCCGGGATCCCGGGCTACCTGGAGAGCTACCTTTACGCCGAGAAGCTCACCTTCCGGAAGAAGAACCTCGAGACGCAGGAGGTGGCGAACGCCGTGCTGTTCCTGCTGAGCGAGCGCAGCAGCGGCATCAATGGCGGGACCCTGGTGGTCGACGCCGGCCTGGGCTCGAATTACTTCGACCAGGAGATCATCCGCCTCGCGATGCGGCCGCCGGGAACGGCGCCGCGGACCTGAATGAAATTCGCACACGTCTGCGTCGAGTCGCTGGCCGTCGCCCTGCCGGACGAGATCTGGACCTCGGCCCAGATCGAGGACCGCCTGCGGCCCCTCTATGAGCGCCTGAAGCTGCCCGCCGGGCGCCTCGAGCTGATGACCGGCATCCGGGAGCGCCGCGTGTGGGCGCCCGGCACCCGGGCCTCGGACGCGAGCGCCGCGGCGGGTCGCGCCGTGCTGGCCAAGTCGGGACTCCGGGCCGAGCAGGTCGAACTCTTCATCCACGCGGCGGTGAGCCGCGACATGCTGGAGCCCGCGACCGCCTCGTTCGCGCACCGCAAGATCGGCCTGCCGGGCACCGCGCAGATCCTGGACGTCTCCAATGCCTGCCTCGGGTTCCTGAATGCGCTCACCCTGGCCGCCGGACTGATCGAGTCGGGCCAGATTCGTTGCGCCCTCGTGGCGGCGGGCGAGAACGGCCGGCCGCTGGTGGAGCAGACGCTGCGGACCCTGCTCGAGCGACCGCTCAACCGGAATGAGATCAAGCCGTACTTTGCCAACCTGACCATCGGCTCCGGCGCGGTGGCCGCCGTGGTGTGCCATGACTCGCTCGTCCGCGGGCGGCCGCACCGCCTGCTGGGCGGCGTGGCTCGGGCCGCGACGCAGTTCAGCGACCTTTGTCAGGGAGACACGCACGGTGCCGACTCGCTCGCGATGCAGACGGACTCGGAGCAGCTGCTCGTCGCGGGCGTGGGCCTCGCGCAGGAAACCTGGCGCGAGTTCACCGGCCCGTCGGGCTGGCCCGCGGAGGGATTTGACCGCTATGTCTGCCATCAGGTCGGCAGCACCCACCGCCGCAAGCTCTACGAGATGCTGGGCCTCGACCTCGCCAAGGACTTCTCGACCTTCGAGACCCTCGGCAACACCGGGTCGGTCGCGCTGCCCGCGACCCTGGCCGCCGCGCTCGACGCCGGCGCGGTCCGCGAGGGGAGCCGAGTGGGATTGCTTGGCATCGGCAGCGGCCTAAACTGCCTGATGCTCGCCCTCGAATGGTGACCCCTGCGATAGTTCCCACCTGGCTCACGCCGGAATATCCGTTCCAGCCCCACGCCTTCCGCACGCCGCGCCGCGCCCGGATGAGCTACCTCGACGAGGGTCCGCGCAGCGACGAGGCCGTGCTGATGCTGCACGGCAACCCGACCTGGTCGTTCTATTACCGCCGTCTCGTGCGGGAACTCTCACCGAAGTTCCGGTGCGTGGTGCCGGACCACGTCGGCATGGGCTTGTCCGACCAGCCGGCGCACTACGACTACACGCTCGCCACCCGCATCGCGGATCTCGAGCTGCTGGTCGAGCACCTCGGGCTGAAGCGGATCCACCTGGTTGTCCATGACTGGGGTGGGGCGATCGGCTTCGGGTTCGCCGCGCGGCACCCGGAGAAAATCGCCCGCCTCGTGGTGATGAACTCGGCGGCTTTTCCGTCGCCGCGCCTACCGCTCCGCATCGGCATCTGTCGGGTGCCGGTGTTCGGGACGCTCCTGGTCCGCGGCTGCAACGGCTTCGCGTGGCCGGCCACCTGGATGGCCATGCACCGCCGGAAACTCACGCTGCTCGAGAAGCGGGGGTATTTGCTGCCTTACACCGCGTGGGCGTCGCGGATCGCGGTGCATGCCTTTGTGCGCGACATCCCGATGTCGCCGCAGCATGCGAGCTGGCCTGCGCTGGCCGAGGCGGAGGCCGGCCTGGCCCAATTCCGCGACCGGCCGCTGCTCCTGGTCTGGGGCGCGCAGGACTTCTGTTTCGACGAGACCTTTCTCCTGCGGTGGCGTGAGCTGTTTCCCGACGCCCGCTGCGTGGGGCTCGCCGACGCCGGCCACTACGTGCTGGAGGACGCCCCCGAGGACGTGGTCCCGCTGATCCGTGATCACCTGATGGCGGGAAAAGAAGAAACGGGCACGCCGGGCTAGGAGGGGAACAAAGAAGAAACGGGTGTGGAGGACTGGGAGAGCGGAAAAGAAGAAACGAGGATGCGCGGGGTGCGACGGCGAACAGAGAAGAAACGGGGATCTGGACTGGGACTCGGCAAATAGAAACCGGAGTGTCTTGGGACCGGCCCGAGGAAAAAGCAGCCCTGAGGCTATCCCGTTTCTTCATTCCGAGCGAATCACCGCTCGTTTCCCCTCAGCCAGCCGCGCCGTTCCGTTTCTTCTATGCCTGCATCGCCTGCCTCATCGGCGGTAAAGCTCGGCCAGTTCGCGAAGGTATTTCGACGCGTTGCGCTGGAGCGTGGCGAGGTCCTCGGCGCGGTACCGCCAGGACCAGTTGCCCTCGGGCTTGCCGGGGCTGTTGAACCGCGCCTCGGAACCCAGGCCCAGGAGATCCGGCAGGGGAACCACGGCGAGCGCACAAACCGAGGCGTAAGCAGCCCGGATAAAGTCCCAATTGACGTCCTGACCGCTGACGCGCAGGTAGCGCCGCACGTGGTCGCGCGACTTCTCGTCGGCCGCGGCATACCAGCCGCGCGTTGTGTCGTTGTCGTGCGTGCCGGGATAGATCACGCAGTTGGCGCGGTGGTTGTGGGGCAGGTAGAAATTGTCGTTGTCGCCGCCAAACGCGAACTGCAGCACGGCCATGCCTGGCAGGCCCGTCGCATCGCGGAGCGTCAGGACCTCGGGTGTAAGCGTGCCAAGATCCTCCGCGATCAGCTTGACGTCCGGGAGGGCGGCGCGGACCGCGCGGAAAAAATCCAGGCCGGGGCCGGGCACCCATTTCCCGGGCCGGGCATTGGGCGACCCGGCGGGGATCGACCAGTAGGACTCAAACCCGCGGAAATGATCAATCCGGACGATGTCGCAGAGGGCGAAGTTGGCGCGCAGGCGCTCCAGCCACCACGCGTAGCCGGTCTGAGCGTGGACCGGCCAGTCGTAGAGCGGATTGCCCCAGAGCTGGCCGTCGGCCGAGAAATAGTCGGGCGGGCAGCCCGCGACGGCGGTCGGCTGCGAAGTCTTGGGGTCGAGCTGAAAGAGCCCGGGGTTCGCCCAGACGTCGGCGCTGTCGAGCGCGGAGAAGATCGGGGCGTCACCGATGATCGAGATCTCGAGCTTCCGTGCGGCGGCCCGGACGATCTGCCATTGGCCGAAGAAGAGATACTGGATGAATTCGTAGGCCTCGATCCGGTCGGCCAGCTGGCGCGGCAGGTTGGATTGGCGGGCGGCGGCCGGGGTCCGGGCCGTGGTGGGCCATTGCCACCAGGGCTGGCCGGCAAAATTACCCTTGAGGGCGGAAAACAGCGAGTAATCGGGCAGCCAGGACTGCTGGGCCTGACGAAATGCGGAGAAATCACCGTAGGGCGCGATTCGGCGTCCGCCGGCGACAAACCGCGCGTGGGCCTGGAACAGCACCGGCCACTTGGTCTGGTAGAGGCGGCCGAAGTCAACGCGGTCCGTTGGCAGGGTCCGGAGCGGCGCAACGTCCGCATCCGTGAGCAGGCCGGCTCGGATCAGCGCGTGAAGGTCGATCAGGTAGGGATTGCCCGCGAACGCGGAGAAACACTGGTAGGGAGAATCGCCGTAGCCAGTGGGCCCAAGCGGGCAGAGCTGCCAGGACTTGAAACCACACTCGGCTAGAAACCCGAGAAAGGTGATAGCGTGTTGATCGAGGGTACCAACACCCTGGGTTCCCGGCAAAGCCGTCGGGTGCAGCAGCACGCCGGCCTGACGTTC
>JAFEGX010000020.1 GCA_018239675.1 Verrucomicrobiota bacterium | reverse complement strand
GCCCGGCGTTGCCCGTGGAAAACGCGATGTCCACTTCCGGTGGATGCCCACACGTCTTGTACTTGCACGCCGGGAATCCGCCCCTCGCATTGCCATCGTCGAGGACGAGGGGATCACCGGCGACGTCCTCGCGGCGGTCTGCGAGCGGGAGTTCGGCGCGCAGGTGGTGGTGCGCCAGACCCTCGGCCGCGACGGGCTGGCGGGCATGCTCGAGCAGAAGCCCGACCTCGCGTTGCTCGACATCTGCCTGCCCGATATCGACGGGCTCGACGTCGCCGCGCGCGTCCGGCGCGAGCTGCCCCGCATGCGTGTGATCGCGCTGTCGGCCCTGCGCGATCCGCTCACGTTCCTGCGCGTCCGCGAGCTGGGACTGCATGGGTTCGTCGACAAGCGCGAGCAGTCGGTGGCGGTCCTCAAGGCGGCCATCGCCGCCGTGCTCGAGGGGCGAAGCTATTTCTCGCCCGTCATGACCTCGGTCCTTGCCGAGCTGCGCCGCGACCCGCACGCGTTTCACCTGGTGCTGTCGGAGCACGAGCAGCGCGTGCTGGTCCTGATCGGCAACGCCCGGACGGACGAGGAAATCGGCGCCGCCGTGGGACTCAGTCCCGCGACCATCCAGTCGCGCCGGCGCGACATCATGAAAAAGCTCAACATCCACAGCACCCCGAAGCTCATCCATTACGCCACGGCCATGGGCTTCTCCCGGCTCGGCCGCTATCTGCCGAAATGAGAGACGGAGTGGGGTGGTTTACAGGAGATAACGGAGGGCACGGAGGCGTCGGGCAGGAGAATGGGTGCTGAGGAGCTCGCTGGTTCGGCTGAGGTGGAGATTGCCATGGAATGTCCGGATTTTCTCGGATAAGGCGGGCGATTCCTCGCGGACCGTCGCCTTGCGCGGTGCGCAGGCCCAAGTCCGCTCGGCCGTCGGATAGGATCCGGCATGGCCGGGTCCCCTCGAACCCGCCTTGCGGACTGCGCTGCGACGCCAGTCGGTGTGCAGTCCGCGAGCCATCCGATCGAATCATCTGCGGGAATCAGCGAAATTCGTGGTAGGAAACAGCTCCGCCCATCAACCGGCCCAGCAGCATCCCCTGACTCCGCCCAACCTCCGTTCCCTCCGTTATCTCCTGTGAAGCCCAGCCCTTCGACTCCGCCGGCACTATCTGCTCAGCTGGTCGAGTTTGCTCGGCAGGTCGATGAGGTTGTTCCGGTGCTCGGTGAGCACGACGGTCCGCGGGGCCCGCAGCTGGGGGTCCCAGATTTCGAGGGCCACGGTGTCGCCGTTGCGGCGCTCGACGAAGATGCGATTCAGTTCGGTGCCCTTGAAAAACGATGCCTCGAACTCCTCGGCCGGCCGGCCGTCGATTCTCAGCACGCGCATCTGCGGGGCGAGGCCCTGCTGCTCGGCTTCGGAGTCGGCCCGCACGCTCCGGATCACAATCGAGGTCACCAGCCGCGAGACATTGTCGCGCCACACGTCGAGACTGATCCCGAACGAGAGCCGCGGGATATAGTTCCCCTCGACCTTGTAGGCCTCCATCTGGACGGGAGCCTCCTTGGCGGCGCCCTTGTCCGCGGCGCGGGCAGCTGGCGCCAAGGCCAGCAGTGCGATCAGGGCCAGCCAGACTCGATGGGGTGGGCGAGTGGTTCGCATGGCAGGGACGGTACCACGAGTTCTGTTTCTGACAATATCGGTGGTAACCTGAAATCAGGCGGATTGAGTCGGCGGTGCCGCAAGAGCCTCTGCACAGGAGGGAACGGAGGGCACGGAGCGTGGGTGCGGGATCGGTGGTGATGCGGGGCTGGGATCGTGGGCTCGAAGTGGGGTTTACCACGGATTTCGCGGATTTCTGCGAATGATGCGTTCGGATGCCCCCGGACTGCGCACCGACTGGCGTCGCTGCGCAGTCCGCGAGGCGGATTCGAGGGGGCCCGAACTGTTGCCGAATCGTATCCGCTGGCCGAACGGACCTAGCGTTGCGCGCAGCGCAAGGCGACGGTCCGTGAGGAATCGTCTGCCTCATCCGCGAAAATCCGTGTGATCCGCGGTAATGAAGACCTCTGCCTTTCAACCAGCCCAGCAGCACCCCCGGTTCCGCACCAAACTCTGTTCCCTCCTGTGCGGTCCGACTCATCGCGGCCCGTGACGGCAACCGCGCTCCTGGCCGCACTTTGACGCAACTTTTCCCGCTTGCGGGCGTCTCGACATCCGCGCGTCTCGCGCCATCCTGCACTGTCATGCGCCCTGCCCCCCGTTCCGTCCTGTCCCTGGCCAACTCCCGCCGGGCGGCGTTCACGCTGCTCGAGATCATGGTTGCCCTCGGCATCCTCAGCCTGCTGATCGGACTGGCGGTCACGAACTTCGAGGGCGTGTTCGGCGATGCGCAGGCTTCCACCGCCAAGCTGTTTGTGCGCGAGACGATCCGCCTGCCGCTCACCAGCTACAAGATGAAGATGGGCGACTATCCCTCGACCGCCGACGGCCTGCAGGCGCTTATCACGCCCCCCAACGGCAAGGCCGACCAGTGGACGGGCCCTTATCTCACCGAACCGAGGGTGCCGCTGGACCCGTGGGGCGAACCCTACGTCTACCGCTATCCCGGCACGAAGAACAAGACGGGCTACGACATCTTCTCCAAGGGCCCCGACAAGACCGAGGGCACGGCCGATGACATCGGCAACTGGTGAGCCGGTGATCCATTGCGGATCGCGGATTGCGGATCGCGGATTTTTTCCCCGGCGGGCGCGGAGCGCCGCTGCCATTGATTCCGGAATTAACGCCGGCCGCGCCCTGCGTCCTGCTCGGGAGAAATCCGCAATCCGCAATCCGCGATCCGCAATTGAATCCCGCGCCTTCACCCTACTCGAGATCATCCTTGCCATCGCGGTGCTCGCGCTGCTGGCCGGTGTGCTGGTCTCCGCGTCGGCGGACCTGATCGGCGACAAGCCGGTGTCGGCCGAGGACGTGTTCTGGAAGGCCACCCAGCGGGCCCGCGCCGCGGCGCTCAATGGCGAGCACGAGGTCCGGCTCAGCTTCGAGCCGAAGGACAAGGTGTTCATCCTCGATGACGGCGTGACGCCGCAGAAGCTGGCGCTCCCGCCGGGACGCGACGCCGAGGTCGACTTCCTGGCCGGCCAGGCGACGGGCAACTCGATCCTGGTCGGCGGCGAGCTGATGGAGTCGAAGCCGATCCCGTTCGTCACGTTCTACCCGGATGGCACCTGCTCGTCGTTCCGCGTGCAGTTCCGCGCCGGCAACTCTGCCCGGGTGGTCGCAATCGACCCGTGGACCTGCGCCAAGATCCTGCCGCCAACGGACGGAGGCTCCTGACATGCGGCGCGGCTTCACGCTTCTCGAGGTCATCGTCGCGCTCGCGATTTTCGCGCTCGCCGCGATCGTGCTGGGCGCGGCCTACGTGAACGTCCTCGTCGCCTACGCCGACGCGCAGCGCACCGATCCGCTCGAGCTGGAGGTCCGCTTCGCCCGGTCGCAGTTCCTCGCGACCACCGACCGCGACCAGGCTGAAAAGGGCTCCGACTACCAGGCTCCGGACGGTCGCCGCGTGCAGTGGCACGCGAAGATCGAGGCGACGGTCCTGCCCGATCTCTTCCAGGTCACCTTCGTCTGCGAGGTCGGGGCGGGCAGTGGCAGCCCGACCGAGAAGGCGAAGACCGTCACCGAAACCTTCACCGTGCTGCGCCCGACCTGGGCTGACCCCGTCGAGAACTCCAAGATCCGCCAAGACGTGCAGGACCGCATCAAGGAACTGCAGGGGAGGAAAGGGACATGAGGCATTGCGGATTGCGTATTGCGGATCGCGGATTACTTGTCCGGCGGGCGCGGAGCGCCACCGATATTGAATCCGGAGTCCGGATTCCGGAATCCCGAATGGATTCCAGCGACGCGTCCCGCGCCCGCGTCACCAAATCCGCAATCCGCAATCCGCGATCCGCAATTGAATCCCGCGCCTTCACCCTGCTCGAGATTCTCCTCGGGCTGGCGCTGGCCTCGCTCGTGCTGGTGGCGCTGAACGTGTTTGTGTTCTCGATGGGCGAGATCTGGGGGCGCAACACCGACGTGCGGCTGTTTGACCGGCACGTGCGCGCCGTGACGCGCTTCATGGAGGCGCAGCTCCGCGCCGCGGCGCTGCCGCCGGCGGCGGACGCGAACGCCTCGCCGATCACGCCGCAGGAGATCAGGCCGCGCAACGGCCCGACCGACAACCTTCTGACCTTCGAACTGCCCGGCGGCTGCCGGCTGTTCGTGTGGCCTGACCGGCCGCTGCCCGAGGTGGTCTGCTCGCTGCAGGTGCGCGACCGCGAGGGGCTGGTCCTCCTCTGGCACTCGCGCCTCGAGACCCATTTTGCCGACGACCCGCCGCGCGAGACGGTGGTGACGCCCCTCGTGACCGGCATTTCCTACGACTACTACGACCCCGATCTCCGGAACTGGAAAAACGAAACGAGCATTCGCAAGGACAACAACGGCCAGCTCCAGACGCCGCAGCGCCTCCGGCTCAAGTTCGCCTATGGCAAGTTCACTCGGGAAACCGTGCTGGAGATCCCGCGAACGGGCCCCGGCCTGCCGAATTTCTGATGACGCCCTCCCGCCAGCATCGCCGCGCCTCCGTGCTCGTGATCGTGATGGTCACGCTGCTCTTCACGGCGTTCGCGCTGATCCTGTTCGTCGAGCAGGCGAGCACGGACCTGCTGGTTGAGGCCCGGGCGGCGACGGCGCACCGGCTGCGGCGCGAGGCGTACTCGGCGCTCGAGGCCACGCTGGCGACGCTGGAGGAGTTCCGCCGCGCCGATAGCGGCCTTCACGGACCGGCGGAAGGCTGGGCGGACCCGCTCGCGTTCGCCGGCTGGCAGCCGCGCGAGGGCTGCACGGCGGAGGTCGCGCTCGAGGACGAGAGCGGCAAGCTGCCGCTCTCGCGGGTCGACAACGGCACGCTCGTGTCGCTGTTCAAGTCGTGGGACTTCAACCAGGCCGATGCCGAGCGCCTCGCGGACGCGCTGCTCGGCTGGATGCGCCGCGACTACGTGCCGTCCTCGGGCCGGTCGCCCGACTACGACCTCGGCGAACTGCCGTTCGAGGCCCCGCAGCGCCCGATCCGGTCGTGGACGGAGCTCGCGGCCATCGACTACGTGCGCGACATCTTTTACGACGAGCAGGGCCGGCCCAACGACCTGTACCGCCGGTTCACCGCGGCCTTTTCGCTCTACGACTACGACCAGTTCAACGTGAACACCGCCAGCACCGACGTGCTGACCGCGGTGGGCTTTTCCGACCCGACGCAACACGGCCGGCTGCACGATTTCCTGACCGGCACCGGCGGCTACACGGCGCAGGGGCCGGGCTGGCTGACCTCGTCCTCGCAGGCCGCGGGCGTGCTCGGCACGGGAGCGATGCCCAACCTGGCCGGCACGCAGGTGCGGGCACTGCGGGTCACGGTCACGATCCACGAGGGCAAGTCCGAGTTCCGGCTGGCGGCGGTGGTGGCGCCGAATGGCGGCGCGAAAATTGTGAAGACGACTGCAACCGACACCCGCGAGCCCACGTCTGCCCAGGGGACGGCCGCGACGGGTGCGACCGCCGCCGCCAGGACGGCGACCGCGAACGCGGCGACCCCGGCAGCGGCGACCGCCGCTGCGGGCGGAACCAAGCCGCAGCTCAACTATCCATTTACACTCTTGGAAATTCGCGAAAATGGTGAGATTCCACCACCTCCGCCCACGTCTTCGCCCACGCCGCCGCCCGCATGACCTCGCCCGCTGAAACCTCCCCCGCGTCCGACGCCCCCCGGGTGGTGGTCCTGCCGGACGCGCTGTTTTTCGTGCGCGCGGTGCCGGTCGCGGGTGCCACGACGCCGGCCGAGGCCGCGGCCCAGGCCGAGCTGGCGCTGGAGGGACTCTCGCCGTTTCCCCCGGCGCAGCTGTACTTCTCGCACTTTTGGGCGCCCGGCGCGGACCGCGCGCTGGTGTTCGCCGCCTACCGTCGCCGCTTCACGCCCGACCAGATCGAGTCGTGGGCGGACGCCGAGCTGGTCCTGCCGGCCTTTGCGACCCTCCTGGGCGAGACGCCGGCTGCGGCGACGACCTTCCTCGTGACGTCGCCCGACGGCCTGACGGCGATCCACTGGGACCGTGGCCCGGTGCCGGCCGGGGTGCAGTTCAAGGCCGTGGCGGCCGACGCGGACGACCCGGCCCGTGCGCAGGCGCGCGACGAACTGCTACGAACGCTGCCGGGCAGCCGCCACGTCGTCGAGCTGGCGGCACCGCCGGTGCCCGAACCGGCGGACTCTGATGCCGAGTTTGTCTTCCGTGCGGGCAGCCGCGTGGCGCGCCTGCCTGCGGCGCTGGCTGCGTCGCTCGACGTGCGCGACCGCGGTGAGCTCGCGACGCTGCGCCAGGCGCGGGGGCGCGACCTCCTGCTGTGGCGCGTCTTCATCGGCTCCCTCGCGGCGTCGCTGCTCCTCGCCCTCGGCTGGGCCGGCATCTACGCGGCGGGTTTCTGGGAGAAGGCCCGCGAACTGAAGGTTGCGGCGCAGCAGCCTGTCATCGACCAGATCATGACCTCGCAGAACCTTGCGACACGCGTCAACGAGCTCTCCTCGAAGCGCCTCCTGCCGCTGGAGATGATCTCGTTTGTCAGCGGCACGACCCGGCCGCCGTCCATCCAGTTCTTGCGCACCACCACTGCCGGCCTCTACACGCTCGAGATCCAGGCCCAGACCACCGCGCCGGCGGAGGTCTCGGTGTTCCGCTCGAACCTCGCCTCCCAGGCGGCCTGCGAGAAGGTCGAGGTCCGCGACCAGCGCACGCGCGACAACGTCATGTCGTTCACTCTCGTCGTCACCTTCAAGCCCGGCGCGCTCAAGCCGGCTTCGTCGTCATGAGGGCCCTGAAGACCTATTTCCTCCGCCGCCTGCTCCGGGAGAAGATCCTGCTGGTGGTGATCGCCGCGCTGGTGGCGCTGACCCTCCTGTCATCGGTCGGCCGCCGGGCGGCGGCGTTCTGGCGCACTCAGCGCTCGACGACTGTGACGCTGCGCGAGCAGCAGCTGTGGCTGAAGAACCGCGCGTCGATCGAGGCCGGGGCGCAGGCCGCGGTAAAGAATCTCGACCCGGCGCGCACGCTCGACGACACGCGCCTGGTGGGCGAGCTCAACGCCCTGGCGCGCAGCCACGGCCTCCGGTTCACCAACGACACGCCGCAGACCGAGCGCACCGGCCAGTTCGCGGTCCACACCGTTCAGTTCAACCTGGTCAAGTCGGACTGGGACTCCCTCAAGCGCTTTTACGTCGAGCTCTCGCAGCGCTCGCCTTACGTGGGCATCGAGCAATTCAGCCTGCAGGCCGATCGCGCCAGCCCGGCGCAGCTCAACGCTTCGCTCCGCGTCTCCTCGGTTGAGCTGATCCGGTGAGCGGGGCGGGCGGGATTTGCACAGGAGGAAACGGAGGGAACGGAGACGGCTGAGGGTTAGCCGGGCGGTTGGGTTGCTGCGGACGTTCTGGCATGGCTGGTGACGATTGTTACCACGGATTTCGCGGATGATTCGATCGGATGCCCCGCGGACAGCGCCCCGACTAGCGTCGATGCGCATTCCGCGAGGCGGATTCGAGGGGCCTCCGACGGGCTGCCGGATCGTATCCGATGGCCGAACGGACCTAGTCTTGCGCGCTGCGCTAGGCGACGGTCCGTGAGGAATCGTCGGCCTCATCCGCGAAAATCCGTGTAATCCGCGGAAAAAACCACCTCAGTCGACCACACCGGCCCATCAGCACCCCAGCCTCCGCCTTCAACCTCCGTTCGCTCTGTTACCTCCTGTGAAGTGCCCGGCCCGGAAATATCTGACGGTTCTGTTACGATCCTGTTTTCGCATCGCCCGGCCAGGACGGCCATCGGTGGGGCACCTGCAGGCATGACCCTACGACTCACCCTCACTCGCGCGGCGTTCATCGCCACCGTGCTGGCGTGGTGCCAGCCGCGGTCGGCCCGCGCGGAGGACTCCGTCGCGTACAAGTATCAGGACTACCGCGAGTCCGGCGGACGCATTTCGGTCCGGGCGCAGTACGGGCTGGTGGAGCAGGATCTCGGGACCGACTGGCACGTGAAGGTGCAGGGGGTGATCGACGCCATCGCCGGCGCCACGCCGAACGGCCAGCCACCATCGACGCCCGGCGGCCAGGTGCCGCTCTCGCAGCTCACCGAGCGCCGGAAGGCCTGGAGCGCCGAGGTCGCGAACCAGCAGCCGCGGGTCAACCTCGCGTTCGGCTTCGCGAACAGCCGCGAGAGCGACTACGTGTCAAACGGCTGGTCGCTCAACACCCGGACCGATTTCAACCAGAAGAACACAACGCTCCTCCTCGGGCTGGCCGGGACTGACGATGACGTGTCGATCCGTTATCTGCGGACCATCGCGAAAAAACGCGGACTGGATTTCGTCGCGGGCGTGACCCAGCTGCTCGACCCGCGGACGTCCGTGACCCTCAACCTCGGGCTCGGGCGCAGCACGGGTTACCTCGGCGATCCGTACCGGCTGGTGGAGCAGCGCACCGAGATCCTGCCGGGGATCGTCCTGCCCCTTGACTACCCGGAGAACCGTCCCGACCACCGCTCGAAATGGACCCTGCTGGGCTCGCTTAACCGCGCGGTGCCGGAGTGGGGCGGGGCGCTCGACGCGAGCTACCGGCTCTATCACGACACCTTCGGCACCACCGCGCACACGGTGGAACTCGCGTGGCTGCAGTCCTGGGGCCCGCGGCTCACGCTGGTGCCGACGGTGCGCTGGTACGACCAGACCGCGGCGGATTTCTATGTCGTGTCGCTCACGGGCGCGCCGTTCACGCCGACCTATCAGCTGAATCCCGCCGGACCCTTCTACTCCGCGGACTACCGCCTGTCGGCGTTCCGGAGCTACCAGTACGGCCTCAAGGCGGTGGTCGACCTCGCGGCCAACTGGCAGCTGGACGCCGCGCTGGAGAAATACGAGATGCATGGACGTGACCACGCGACCTCGCCATACGTCTATCCTACGGCGACTATCGTGACCGTCGGACTCAAGTTTTCCTGGTGACCCCATGGCCCTGATCTCCCAATCCCAGCGCCAGCCCCCCGCGCCCGCGGCCTCGAACACCGCGGTGGGTCCCCTGCGTCGGCTGACCTTCGCGGCGCTCGGCACGAACTGCGAGGTCCAGTACGCGTGCGCCGACGCCGCGCTGGCGCAGCGGTTCGAGCGGGCCGCCGTCGCCTGGGTGCAGGCGTTCGAGGCGAAGTACTCGCGTTTCCGGCCCGACAGCCTGGTCAGCCGCATCAACGACGCCGCGGGCCGGGAATGGGTCGCGGTCGACGCGGAGATGGAGCAGATGCTCCAGCTCTGCCAGACGCTGCACTTCATGACCCAGGGTGTGCTCGATGCGACGGCGCTGCCTTTGCTGCGGCTCTGGAACTACAAGGCGGCGAATCCCGTGATCCCGTCGATCCAGCAGATCACCGACGCCCGCCAGCTGGTGGGCTGGTCCAAGGTGCAGCGTTCGCCGGGCAAGGTGTTCCTGCCGCTGGCCGGCATGGCGCTCGATTTCGGCGGCTTTGGCAAGGAGTACGCGGTCGACGTGGTGGCGCAGCTTGCGCTGGACTACGGCATCCGGGACGTGCTCGTGGACTTCGGCCATGACCTCCGCGCGCTGGGCGCCCCGCCTGGGCGGCCGGCGTGGCACATCGGCATTGAGGATCCGAACAAGCCGGGCCAGCCGGCGCTCAGCGTCGCGCTGCACGGCGGCCGCGGCATCGCCTCGTCGGGCGACTATATCCGCAGCTTCACGCTCAACGGCAAGCGCTACGGTCACATCATCGACCCGCGCACCGGTTGGCCGGTGGCGAACGGCTGCCTCCAGGCCAACGTCATCGCCGGCACCTGCCTGCAGGCTGGCGTGCTGTCCACCACGGCCTTCGTGCTCGGCGTGCCCAAGGGCCTTGAGTTCATCCAGTCATGTCCCGGCGCCGAGGGCCTGCTCATCACGGCCAACGCCCGCGCCCAGACCCGGGCGTTCTTCAACTATGTCGCCGCCTGAACCCGGCCCGGCCTCGGCTGTCCCATCCCCCCGCATGAACTCCCACCCCAAGGTCCTTTTCCGTCGCGCGACCCTCGTGGCGCTGCTGCTGGGATTCGCCCTGCTATCCCGGCTCCCGGCCGAGCTCCAGGTGGGCCAGCCGTTTCCCGCGCTCAACCCGGCCGCACTGTCCGGTCCGGTCCCGGCCGTCGCGGGCCAGGTGGTGGTCGTCGACTTCTGGGCCTCGTGGTGCGCGCCGTGCAAGGCGTCGTTCGCCGCCTACTCCCGGCTGCATGAGGAATTCGCCGGCCGCGGGCTCGTGATCGTGGCCGTGAGCGTTGATGAGCGCGCCAGCGAGTATGAGTCTTTTGTCCGCAAGTGGCACCCGCCGTTCACGACCGTGCGCGACGTGGGCCAGCGGTTGGTGGCCGCGGTCAAGGTTCCGACGATGCCCACGGCGTATGTCCTGGGCCGCGATGGCCGCGTGCGGTTCGTGCACGTCGGCTTCCACGGCGCCGCGACCGAGCAGGAACTGCGGACCCAGATCGAGACGCTGCTCGCCGAGAAATCCTAACCCAACCCTCCCATGCGCCTCGCCCGCCTGCTGCTTCTCGCCCTCCTCGCCGGGTTCCTCGCGGGCTGCGCCGGGGTAAACGTCCAGCCGTGGGAGCGCGCGACCCTTGCCAGCTACGCCATGCGGCCCGACCGGGACCCGTTAGCGACGGCGATGGCCGAGCACGTGTATTTTTCCCGGGAGGCGGCCAGCGGCGGCCGGGGGGTGGGTGGCAGCGGATGCGGTTGCAACTGAGGTGGAATCGTGCAGTTGAAAGTTGACGGATGAATGTTGAAGGACCTGTGACACAAACGACTGGGTCATATGCGACAGCGGCGTTCAGGCCCACCGGGCGCCGGGGTGGGAGCTCCTCACGGAATGACAGCGCCCGTGGCTCGGCGTCCGCGTCTTTCAACCGGTGCCCTTCAACCTTCAACTGATTCGTTTCCCCTGAGGCGGCCGCGCTGAATCCCCTGCGGCGTCCCGGCGCACCCCCGTTGCCATGCGCATCCTGGTCATCGAAGACGAACCCCAGCTGGCCCGCCACGTGACCAGCGCCCTCACCCGGCACGGTCATCTCGCGAGCTCGCGGCATGACGGCGCGGAGGGGCTGCAGGCGGCGCTCGCGGAGACGCCCGACCTGATTGTGCTCGACCTCAACCTGCCGTCGCTCGACGGCCTGACGATCCTGGGCCGGCTGCAGGCCGCGGCCTGTCCGGCGCGGGTGCTGATCCTGACGGCGCGGGGCGACGTCGAGCATCGGGTGAAGGGCCTGAACGCCGGCGCGGACGACTACCTGACGAAGCCGTTCTCGCTCGACGAGCTGGTGGCGCGCGTCGAGGCGCTCGGCCGGCGCGGGGCGACGCCGACGGCGGCGGACCTGCTGAAGGTCTCGGACCTCCAGATGGACGTGCAGCGCCGCCGCGTGATGCGCGCCGGCCGGAATGTCGCGCTCTCGCCGCGCGAGTTCGACGTGCTGCAGGTGCTGATGCAGGAACCCGGCCGGGTGTTTTCCCGCACCGAGCTGTGCGAGCGGGTCTGGCAGCGGGACCACGAGTACGACACCCGCACCGTGGAGATCTTCATCACCCGCCTGCGGAAG
Organism: Verrucomicrobiota bacterium; assembly: GCA_018239675.1. Classification (GTDB taxonomy): domain Bacteria; phylum Verrucomicrobiota; class Verrucomicrobiia; order Opitutales; family Opitutaceae; genus Opi-474. Next base: position 33,173 of record JAFEGX010000020.1, on the reverse strand, counting down.
AAGGTGGACTCCGCCTTCACCTCGCCCCTGATCCACACCATCCGCTCGGTGGGCTACACGATCCGCGCCGCGTCATGAAAACCCTCTTGCTTCGCCTCCTCCTCGTCACGCTGGCCGCCGGGGCCCAGGCCGCGGAGATCACCGGCCGCGTGACCCTGCCGAAGACCCGCACGGCCCCGGTGGTGAACAAGCGCTACGAGGTCGTCTCGAAGGGGGGCGTGGTCGCGACCAATCCGCCGCTCGCGGTGGTCTACCTCGAGGGCAGCTTTCCCGCGCCGGCCACGCCGCCCGCGGCGACCATGAGCCAGAAGGACCTCACGTTCGTCCCGCTGCTCCTGCCGGTGCAGGTGGGCACGCGGGTGGAGTTCCCGAACCTCGACGACACCTACCACGACGTGTTCTCGTACTCGCCCGCGAAGCGCTTCGACCTCGGCCGCTACCGCGCGGAGGAACGCCCCGTGCCCTCGCAGGTGTTCGACGTGCCGGGGCTGGTCACGCTGCGCTGCGACATCCACGAGCACATGCGGGGCCTGATCCTCGTGCTGGCGACGCCGTATTTCACCGTGACCGATGCGGACGGACGGTTCCGCCTCACGGGCCTGCCGGCCGGAAAATACCTCCTCAAGGCCTGGATCGACAGCCGGACCACCCGCGAGCAGCCGGTCGAGCTGACGGAGGGCGGCGCCCTCACCGTGGACCTGCCCTGATCCGCCATGCCTTCCCGCGCCAGCGTCGGCAGCTTCCGCACCAGGCTCCTGGTGGCGATGATGCTGGTCGTGGCGGCGGCCACGGGCCTGACGCTGGTGCTGGCGCAGCACCAGCTGGCGGTGACCGGCGAACACGATCTCGAGCGGGCGTTCCAGGACCAGCTGGAGGCCCGGCATAACCTCCGCGAGCTTCGGCATGCCGCGCTGGTGGAGCGCTGCCGCGACCTGGTGCGGAAGCCGCGCATCCACGCCGCGCTGGAGGACGGCGCGCTCGACCTCCTGTACCCGAGTGCGCGGGACGAGCTGCGCGACGTGATGGAGGCCGACACCGGGCTTTCGCCGGAGCAGGCGGCCTACGCCCTGCACGCGCAGTTCTACCGGTTCCTCGGGCCTGACGGCGCGGTGATCCCCGGTCCGAACACCGCGGTGGTCGGCGTGCTCTCGCCCGCTGAGGAGCGCCAGCTGGCGCTCCCGCGCCTCCCGGACCGGCAGCAGCTCGGCTATCTTTACCGGCCCGGGACCGACGAGGTGTCGGAGGTGATCGCCATGCCGATCGTCTCGAGCGAAACCGGCGAGGTGATCTCGGCCATCGTGCTGGGTTTCCAGCCCGTCGGCCGGCCGGCCGCGTCCGCGGTGCGCAGCGGGCTCTGGCTGGATGGCCAGCTGCACCTCGCGGGCCTGCCGGCGGACGAGCGCGTGGTCCTGGGCAGGGCGATTGCCGCCGGCCTGGCGGACCCGGACGCGCAGGGGCGTCTCACCCACGAGGTGGCCGGGGCGCCGAGCCGCCTGTTCTTCCAGCGGCTGAACCCGGACTCAACCTATCCGCCGGCCTACGACGTGGCGGTTTACCCGCTTGCCGAGCTGCAGGCCCAGCAGCGGCGGCTCCGCTGGCGCGTGGTCGGGGCCGGCGTGCTCGCGCTGCTGGCCGGCTTTGGCGCCAGCCAGCTCCTCGTGCGCCGCCTGGCGCGGCCCGTCGAGCAGCTGGCGGTCGACTCGGAGGTCAACCGCGCCGAGCGCGTGCGCGTCGAGGCCGCGCTCGAGTCGACCAGCGCGGAGCTGCAGCGCGCCGCGCGGTTCTCGGCGGACGCCTCGCACCAGCTCAAGACCCCCGTCGCGGTGCTGCGGGCCGGCCTCGAGGAACTGCTGGCGCATGAGACCCTGAGCCCCGCCGAATGCCGCGAGATCTCCGCGCTTGTCCATCAGACCTACCGCCTCTCCAGCGTGATCGAGGACCTCCTGCTGCTCTCGCGCATGGACGCGGGCCGCCTGAAAATCGAGTTCACGCCGGTCAACCTGAGCCAGCTGATCGAGGGCTCGCTGGATGACCTCGGCGCGCTGCCGGACGACCTGGAGCTGGCGGTGGAGACCGATTTCCCGCCGGACATCCACGTGGCCGGCGAGAAGCGCTACGCCGCGCTCATCCTGCAGAACCTGCTCGAGAATGCCCGCAAGTACAACCGGCGCGGCGGCCGGATCCGGATCCAGGCCCGGCCGGACGGCGGGCAGGTGAGGCTGGCGATCGGCAACACCGGCACGCCCATCGCGCCCGAGAGCCAGGCGCACATCTTCGAGCGGTTCCACCGCGGGACCGTGGGGGAGAACGTGCCGGGCTACGGCCTGGGATTGAACCTGGCGCGCCAGCTGGCGCGGCTGCATCAGGGCGACCTGCGGCTGGTCCGGTCCGACGCCGAGTGGACGGAATTCGAGGTGCGGTTCCTCGCGGCCCAGCCCGCGCCGGCGGCCGCCGCCGCGGCCGGAGGTGTCGCATGAACGGCGCCACCCGGCTCGCGTGGGCCCTGCTGGCGCTGGCCGCGACCGCGCGGGGTCAGGAGGACATCCTCGACCGGCTGGACGAGCGGCTCACGGCGAGCTCGGCGTCGGGCCTCGTTCGCGCCCGGCTGAGCGGCACGCTGGACGTCGAAGCCTACGCGTTCCAGCAGCCGGCGCCGGGCTTGATCGTCGCGGCGGGCACCGCGCTGTTCAACCCGCGGCTCACCGCCTTCCTCGACGTGCAGCTCGGCCCGCGCGTCTATGTGTTTCTCCAGGGTCGCGTGGACCGCGGGTTCGATCCGACGGATGGCGGCACCGAGGGCCGGCTCGACGAATACGCGCTGCGGCTCACGCCGTGGGACGACGGGCGGCTCAACCTCCAGGTCGGCAAGTTCGCGACGGTCGTGGGCAGCTGGGTGCGGCGCCACGGCACTTGGGAAAATCCGTTCATCACCGCGCCGCTGCCCTACGAGAATCTCACGGGCATGTGGGATATCGCGGCGGTGCGCAGCACTGCGACGCTGCTGCGCTGGTCGCACGTGCGGCCGAAAAATTTCGCCGGCGAGCAGTTCGCCGACAGCCGGTTCCGTCTCCCGGTCATCTGGGGCCCGAGCTATGCGACGGGCGCCTCGGTCGCGGGCGACCTCGGCCGCTGGACCTACGCCGCGGAGGTCAAGAACGGCTCGCTGTCGTCGCGGCCCGAGTACTGGGGCCCGGACGAGGTCCACTGGTCGCATCCGACGTTCAGCGGGCGGATGGGCTACCGGCCCGACGAACGGTGGGATGTCGGCATTTCGGCGAGCGCCGGCAGCTATCTCGTGCCGGCGGCGGCGCCGACGATGGCCCCGGGGCATGACCTCGATGACTACCGCGAGGTGGTGGTCGCCTCGGATGTGAGTTTTTCATGGCATTTCTGGCAGTTTTGGGCCGAGGCCTTCGTCGCCCGGTTTGCGATCCCGCTGGTGGGCGACGCGCAGACCACCGCGTGGTACGCCGAGGCCAAGTACAAGGTCACGCCGCAGTTCTTCGCCGCCATCCGCTGGAACCAGCAGGTGTTCGGCAAGGAGATCGACGGGATGGGCGACCCGGTCCGCTGGGGCTACAACACCTGGCGGCTCGACCTGGCGCCGACCTATCGGATCACGCCCCACACCCAGCTGAAGCTCCAGTACAGCGTGCAGCCCGACGACCTCGGCGGCCGGGACTACCAGCAGACCGTCGCCGGCCAATTCACCGTCCGTTTCTAGGGCCTAATTCGCGGCGCCGTCGGACCTCGACGGGCAGCCATCGGTCCGGCGCAGCCGGACCGCTCGTCACTCGTCCCTGATCCCTCGTTCCTCGTCGCATTTGCCGCCCAAGGCCGAAGCGACGGTAACAGGCCTGTTACTAACCCCGGCTTTTCCCCGCGGTGTGATCGGAGGATTTTCGCGGCCGTCGCTGCCAGCGACGTCACCTCGTCCTCCCATGAAGCTTCCCCCGTCCCTGCTGCGGTTTCTTCCCTGGTTCAATCTCCCGACCGCCGTCCTGATCGGTCTCCTCCAGCGCACTCCCGCGGTGCGCGTCGTCGCCGTCGCCGAGGAAATGTTGGCCTCCTCGCCGATCGGCGCGGTGCTGAAGTCCGTCGCCAGCGCCGTCGCGGCGCTCGGCGCGATGAACACCCTGGCCGGCGCCACGCCGCTCGTGCCCTCGAGCGGCGATCCCGGCGGCATCACGGTCACCGCCGGCACTCCGGTGTCGGTCGGCTATACCGTCAACGGCACCCAGACCCCGGTGATGTCGTGGTCCGTCGGGGGCTCGATCCCACCGGGCACGAATTTCTCCGGCCTCACCACCGCCGGCACCGTCAACATCCAAAACCTCCTGTGGGCGGGCACGCCGACCACCGCCGGCACCTACAACCTGACCATCACCGCCTGGGAAGGCGCCAATGGCACCCAGATCTCGTCCAACGGCTCGCTGCAGTACCAGTATACCATAGTCGTGAGCTCGGGCGGCGGCGGTGGCACGACCGCCCCGTCGTTCACGACCCAGCCGGTCAGCCAGGCCGGAGTTACTGGTGGGTCCGCGACCTTCACGGTGGCCGTAAGCGGCAATCCGACGCCCGCCATCCAATGGAAGAAGGATGGCACCAACATCTCGAACGCCACGAGCACCACCCTTACGCTGACCAACCTTCAGGCGTCAGATGCAGCGACCTACACCGCGGTAGCCACCAACTCCGCCGGCTCGGCCACCAGCAATGGCGCGGTCCTCACCGTCACGTCGTCTTCCGCTCCCACCATCTCGGTCCAACCCGAGGGACACACCGTCGCGACCGGTTCGTCGGTGGCGTTCGGTGTCACCGCCTCGGGCGGCGGCCTGTCGTACCAGTGGAAGAAGAACGGCACCCCGGTCGGCGGCGCGACCGGCGCACAGTACCTGTTGTCCAACGCGCAGGGCGGTGATGCCGGCAGCTACACGGTCACGGTCTCCAACGGCTCCGGCTCGGTGACGAGCAGTGCCGCGGTGCTAAATGTGGTCTCGAGCAGCGACCCGGGCCGGCTGATCAACGTGTCGGTGCGCATCGTCTCGGGCACCGGCGCGGACACGCTCTTCATGGGGTTCGTGACGGGTGGATCGGGCACCAGCGGCGGGAAGCAGCTGCTGATCCGCGGCATCGGCCCGACCTTGGGCAATTTCGGGGTGCCCAACGTGATGGCCGACCCGGTGCTCGATGTGATCCCGCAGGGCGCGACGACGCCGCAGGTGACGAATGACGACTGGGCCGGCGACGCCGGCGTGGTGGGCGTGGCCAACGCGGTGGGCGCCTTCGCGCTGCCGAGCACGACGAGCAAGGACTGCGCGCTCGTGACAACCCTCAATCCCGGCGTCTACTCGGCCAAGGTCTCCGGCAAGAACAGCACGACGGGCACGGTGCTGGCCGAGATCTACGACGCGAACCCTGGCACCTACAGCGCGTCGACCCCGCGCCTGATCAACATCTCGGCGCGCGCGACGATGGCGAACGACAATCCCCTGATTGCCGGCTTCGTGGTCGGCGGATCGACGGCGAAGACCCTTTTGATCCGGGCCATCGGCCCGGCCCTCATTCCGTATGGCGTGACCGGCGCGATGCCGGACCCGAACCTGGAGATCATCCGCTCGGGCCAATCCTCGGCGAGCTACAGCAATGACAATTGGGGTGGCTCCACCTTGATCACGAGCGTGGGCAACAGCGTTGGCGCGTTTGCGCTGACCGATGGCGCGGGCAAGGACGCCGTGCTGCTGGTGACCCTCGACCCGGGCGTCTACTCGGCGAAGGTCACGGGCGTGAACAACACGTCCGGCATCACGCTCGTCGAGGTCTACGAGGTGCCGTAGCCGACGGACGTCGAGCTTGTTGGTAGGTTTGTGGGAATAGTTGCTGCAGGCAGTGGACCGGTCCCGGAGTGCCGAACCTTGGGTCGGCCGAGACCGGTCTCCGCTGCTTTCTCGTCCGCCGGTGATTCGCCGGACTGATGCCGGCCCAACCGCAGTCCAGACAGACGTCGCGGCCAAGAGCCTTGGGACGATCCCGAGGGGTGCCTTTAGGTAGTTGTACGCCCTTGCCCACGGCAACGTTGACTGGAGGGTGAGATCGGCAGAGATGAAGGGCGCCCGCTGCACCCCACCAAGCGGGCCGACGCCAAAAGAATCGCGGACCGGGATCGGGCGGTGTGTGCGTCGAGCGCCTCGGTTGGCAGAAAACGCTTCACCATGAAACTCCCCTCAAATCGACAGAATTGGTTTGCCGCCGTAGCCATCGCGCTCACGGCGTTCGCAGGCGACGTCCTTGCCCAGGATCCGTACATTGTCCGCAAGGGCCACTTTTACGTTCAGACCAGCGCCAGCGGCGCGGTCCAGCATGCCACCGCCCCCTACGTGTTCCAGGCTCAGGCCCAGGTGACTGGGATGAGCCTCAACCTGACGACCGGCACATCGGTGTCGCTGCCCTACGTCGCGGGTGACGACTCGTACGAGATTGTGGCGCCGTTCACCAGCAAGACCGCGATGGATACGGCCTACCCGAACGGGACGTATACGATCACCGGCACCGGACAACCCACCCGCACGTTTACGGTGACGCCCGACCGTTACCCGTCTGACGCGCCGGCGATCACGAACGGCACCTGGAGCAACGGCGTCCTCGTGATCAACCCGACCCAGAACTACACGTTCAACCTGAGCAATTTCTCGACCTACGCCTCCACCGGCGTGGCTGGACACGAATCGTTCAGCATCGATACCAACAGCGGGAACGGCTTCCATCAGGAAATTGCCACGCAGGCGGTGTTCGGCCTGACCGCGTCCTCGACGCCCCTCACCAGCGTCACGCTCCCAGCCAATTCCCTGGCCACCGGGAACGTTTACCAGCTGGAACTTCAGTTCGATACGCTCACGACGCTCGACGTCCCCAACAGCGCGGTCGCCCTTTTCACCAATTCGCTGGAGGTCTGGGTGGCGGCCCTCGCGCCCGGCACGCCCGCGATGGCGGCGCCCATCGTCACGGTCCATCCCACCGACAAGACCGGGACGCTGGGCGGGAGCGCGACGTTCTCCGCGACCGTCAATCTCGGCGGCACCGGGAACGCCCGGCAGCTATGGTATTTCAACGGTTTCCAGATCGCGATGGGCAACACCACCACCAAGTACACGCAGGGCTTCAGCAACGGCGCGTTTACCCTGACGGTGAACAACATCACCTCCGCCGACTTGGGCACCTATTACATGAAGATCGTCGACACGGGTGGCATCGCGGTCACGAACTCCGCGACCCTCTCGCTGGGCTCGGTCTCGACTCCGACCATCGTCACGCAGCCGCTCGGCCACACCGTCGCGACGGGGAGCTCGGTGGTGTTTGGCGTGGAAGCCACTGGCGGCAACCTGACCTACCAATGGAAAAAGGACGGCAACCCCATCGGCGGGGCCACGGGCAGCCAGTGCCTCGTGAGCAATGCGCAGGCCAGCAACGCCGGCAGCTACACGGTCACGGTCTCCAACGGCTCCGGCTCGGTGACGAGCAGTGCCGCGGTGCTGAATGTGGTCTCGAGTAGCGACCCCGGCCGGCTGATCAACGTGTCAGTGCGCATCGTCTCGGGCACCGGCGCCGACACCCTCTTCATGGGCTTCGTGACGGGCGGCACGGGCACCAGTGGCGGCAAGCAGCTGCTGATCCGCGGCATCGGCCCGACGCTGGGCGCGTACGGCGTGCTCAATGTGATGGCCGACCCCGTGCTGGACGTGATTCCGCAGGGTGCGTCCACGCCGCTGGTGACCAACGACGACTGGTCCGGCGACGCCGGCGTGGTCACGGTGGCCAACGCGGTGGGCGCTTTCGCGCTGCCGAGCACGACGAGCAAGGACTCCGCGCTCGTGACGACCCTCAATCCCGGCGTCTACTCGGCCAAGGTCTCCGGCAAGAACAACACCACGGGCACGGTGCTCGCCGAGATCTACGACGCGAACCCCGGCACCTACAGCGCGTCGACCCCGCGCCTGATCAACATCTCGGCGCGCGCGACGATGGCGAACGACAATCCCCTGATTGCCGGCTTCGTGGTCGGCGGCACGACGGCGAAGACCCTGCTCATCCGCGCGATCGGGCCGGCGCTGGTGCCCTACGGCGTCACCGCCGCCATGCCCGATCCCTACCTGGAGATCATCCGCTCGGGCCAGTCCTCGGCGAGCTACAGCAACGACAACTGGGGCGGCTCCGCGCTGGTCACGAGCGTGGGCAACAGCGTCGGAGCCTTCGCGCTGACCGATGGCGCGGGCAAGGACGCTGTGCTGCTGGTGACCTTGGACCCGGGCGTCTACTCCGCGAAAGTCACGGGTGTGAACAACACGTCCGGCATCACGCTGGTTGAAGTGTACGAAGTGCCATAGGCGGCGGCGGGCCTAGATTCCAGGTCGCAGGAAGCAGGTAACAAGACCGGTCTGACGGCTCCGCCGCCACCGGCGCGGTCCTTGGCAACTAGAGTCTAGAACCTAGACTCTAGTTGCCGGAGCCCTTCGCGCCTTGAGCGCGGTGCTGTTACTTGTGACCTGTAACCTGCAACCGCTGCCCATCTCCGCCTCAGCTCATCCGGAAGCTCGAGCTGACCTGGAAGACGGCGGAGACGATCGCGAACGCGATGAAGCCGACGATGATGAACACGCCGATCAGCACGCCGGTCGCGAGCACGTTCACGAACATGTTCAGCTGCCCGCTGATCGCGCGGCGGTAGGTGCGGGCAATCTCGCGGAGGCTCGGGACAACATTGCCGGTGTTCTCACCGACGGTGAGGCGGTCGAGCACAAGGTCGGGAAAGCAGCCGGTGCGGGTGAGCGCGCTCGACAGCGACTCGCCCTCGATCACGCGGTCGGTGGCCTCGTGAAACGCGCGCCGGTGGACGCGATTCTCAAGCTGGCGCTCGGTCATCCGCAGGGCCTCGACGGCCGTGATGCCGTTGGCGAGCAGCACGCTGAGGGTTTGGCTGATGGCGAGGACGGTCTGTGAGACCACGAAGGGCCCCACGAGCGGCAGCCGCAGCAGCCAGGCGTCGCTGGTGGCCCGGCCTGACTCGGTCTGGCGCCAGCGCCAGAAGGACACGAGGCCCAGAACGGCCGCGGCCAGGACGAGGAGGCCGTAGTGGACCGTGAAGTTGGCACCCGCCACGAGGAGCCGGGTCGACAGCGGCATCTCGCCGTGCAGCGACTTGAACAGCGTCTGCAGCCGCGGCAGCAGGAAAAACAGGAAGAACAGCACCAGGCCGCCGGCCACCGTGATCAGCAGCGCCGGATAGGCGAGGGCGGTCAGGAGCTGGGTGCGGAGTTCCCGCTGCTCGTGCAGGTACGAGATGAGCCGCTCGAGCGTGTCCGTCAGTGAGCCCGTGGCCTCGCCGGCCTGGATCAGGCTGACCGTCGAGGGATCGAACACCTCCGGAAAATCCGCCATGGCGCGGGACAGCGGGGCGCCCTCGCTCAGGCGCTCCCACAGGCCGACGCACAGCGTGTGCAGCCCCGGCTCCTTGATGCGGATTGAAAGCAGGCGAACCGCCTCGCCCGCGGACAGGCCGCTGGTGAGGAGGTCGCGCAGCGCCTCCAGGAAGGGCAGGCGGTGCTTGCGCGTGACGGTCACGACCCGGTTCCGCCCGGCGGCCGCAGCCGGGGCCGCGGCAGGCGCGGCGCCGGCGCCGGCCTCGTGGACGGCGATCACCTGCAGGCCGCGCGCCGCCAGCAGCCGCAGTGCGTCCTTCCGCGTGGGCGCCTCGAGCGCGTCGGTCACGCGCTTGCCGGCTCGGTCACGGGCGCTGTAGTTGAAGTGGGGCATCGGGCTAGCCGGCTGCGGCGCAGCCGGCGGAGTTGGGAGATGGAAGATGGGAGGTGGAAGCCCGGGTCATCCGCCAGGCGATGCGCCCCGGGCCGTCTTATTTCTCGGCGGCGGTGATCACGCGCAGCACCTCGTCGAGCGTCGTGTAGCCGGACCTGACCTTGTCCCAGCCGCTCTGGCCCAGCGTGCGCATGCCGTGGCGGCGGGCGGCGTCGGCGAGCGTGCGGGTGCTCTCGCGCTTGAGCACCAGCTCGTGCATTTCGTCGTTGAGCCGGAACATCTCGAAGATGCCGATGCGGCCGCGGTAGCCGGTGCCGCGGCAGCGGTCGCAGCCGACCGGGACCTTGAGCTCGGTGACGGAGTCGGCCTCGGCGGTGTCGCAGCCGAGGATGGCGAGGCTCTCGACGAGCTTCACCTTGGACACGGGCGCCGAGCGCGCGCATTGCGGGCAGAGGCGGCGGACGAGGCGCTGGGCGATCACCAGCTCGATGGCGGAGGCCACGAGGAACGGCTCGACGCCCATGTCCACGAGGCGCGTGATGGCGCCCGGCGCGTCGTTGGTGTGCACGGTCGAAAACACCAGGTGGCCGGTCAACGAGGCGCGGATCGCGATCTCGGCCGTGTCCTTGTCGCGGATCTCGCCGACCATGATCACGTCCGGGTCCTGCCGCAGCACGTGGCGCAGCGCGTCGGCGAAGGTCAGGCCGATCTCGGGGCGGACCTGCATCTGGTTCACGCCGGGAACCTCGTACTCGATCGGATCCTCGATCGTAATGATCCGCAGGTCGGTCGCATTGATCTTCCGCAGGAAGGCATTGAGCGTGGTGCTCTTGCCCGAGCCGGTGGGGCCGGTGACGAGAATGATGCCGTGCGGGTAGTCGAGGAACTGGGTGATCTGGGCCTGCTCGTCGGCGTTCATGCCGAGGCGGTCCATCGTGTACGCTTCCTTCTTCTGGTTGAGGAGGCGGAGCGAGATCGACTCGGCGTAGATCGTCGGGATGGTCGACACGCGGATGTCGAGCGTCGTCCCGTTGGCCTTGAAATTGATGCGGCCGTCCTGGGGCAGACGCTTTTCCGAGATGTTCAGCTTCGCCATGATCTTCAGGCGGGAGATGATGGCGTCCTGGAAGCGCAGCAGGTTTTCCGGCACCGGGACCGGCACAAGGAGGCCGTCGACCCGGTAGCGGATCCGGAGCTCGCCCTCCTGCGGCTCCCAGTGGATGTCCGTGGCCTGGTCCTCGACCGCCTGGGTGATCACGTCGGTGACGAAACGGACGACGGCCGCTTCCTCGTCCACGATCTCCTCCGCGGCGGCGATGGCCTCCGGAGCGACGTAGCCCTCGTCGGAATCGTCGAGCGAGCCCGAGCCGACGCCGTGATTCTCGATGATGAGCTGGTGCACGCGCTCGGGCACCGCGAGGTGCCACACCGGCGGGCGCGGCGTGAAGGTCCGAAGCCAGTCGGTCATCACGTCATCGGGCAGCCACGCGGTGGCGAGGTGCAGCGGATCGGCCGGCCCGGGCGGCGTGTCGGGCGCGGGCGCCGGGCCGAAGCGGATCGGGATAATCTGGTAGTCGTGGACGAGCCGGGCGGGCAGCAGGCCGCGGGCGCCGGGGTCGGGCTCGAGGTTGCTGGCGACGTCGAGCCCGGCGGCCGCGGCGGTGGCGGCGAGGGCCTCGGGCTCGGTGAGTCCAAGGGCCGCGGCCAGGGCGGCCAGCCGCTTCTCGCGCGGCGCCTCGAGCACGGCCTGCGTCTGTTCCGGGCCGAGGCGGGTGGCGAGGGCGGGGGGCAGGGACGCGGACGCGGTCGCGATCATGAGGACGCGAGGCTCACTTCACCTTCTCGCTCAGCTTCTCCGGCACCACCTTCGTCGGGTCCTTGAGGTACTGGATGATCTGCTCCCCGTTCGACATGTCCGTGATCTTCTTCGTCGTCTCCGTGGTGGCCTCGTCGGGCCGCAGGACGTGTGGCCGGATGAAGAGCAGGAGCTCGGTGCGATCCGTCTCGTGCGAGCGGCCGCCGAAGAGCTGGCTGATGATGGGCAGCTCCCAGAAGAACCCGACCTTCGTGCGGTCGCGGGTCTGGGCGGTGCGCTGCAGGCCGCCGAGGACGATCATCTGGCCGTCGGTGACGTTGAGGTACGAGTTGGCCTCGCGGTGGCCGATGATGGGCTGGAGGTTGCCGTCGACCGTGACGTTGCCGATCACGTCGTCGACCACCTGGTCGATCTTCAGCTCGATATTGCCGTCGTCGCCGATCAGGGGCGTGACGCTCAGCGTGATGCCGATGTCCTTGTAGGTGACCTGCGAGTTCGTCGAGAAGCCGGTGGACGTCGTGGTCGTCACGCCGACCGGCGTGGAGGTGGAGCCCGTGATGATCGGCTGCTGCTGGGTGACGGCGATCTTGGCCTCCTTGTTGTGGATCGTGGCGATGGTCTGGGCCTGGAGCACCTTGACGTTGTGGCGCTGGCCGTTGTTGCCGAGGGCGGCCTGGAAGCTGAGCGGGTTGACCACGCCACTGGTGACATTCCAGCCGGCGATGCCGCCACCCGCGGAGGAGGCGTCGGCGCTGAAGTTGGTGATCATGGTGCGGCCGCCGTTGCCCTGTCCGACCGTGAGATTGAGGGCGTTGATGCCGCTCTTGTCGCTGTCGGTGAGGGTGACCTCGGCAATGACAACCTCGATGCGGACCTGGGCGAGCACGATGTCGAGCTGGTCGACCAGGTTGTGGATGAGGCGCAGGTCGTCGACCGTCCCGGACACAACGACGGCGTTGCTGCGCTCGTCGGGCAGCACGGTGATCAGCGAGCTGAACTCCTCGGAAGGCATGGTGACGCCAGCAATGGCCGGCGCCGGGGTGGTGGGCGCGGCCGGCGTCGCCGGCGCGAACGTGCCCGGCCGCTGGCCGCTGGCCGGGGCGGTTCCGCTCTTCTGCGCGACCGAATTCGTGCCGGACACGAGCTGGGACAGGAGGGACGCGACGTCCTTGGCGGCGGCGTGCTTGAGGTAAATGACCTCGTTGCGCGTGTTCAGGTCGCCCTTCACGTCGAGCTTGGCGATGAGCTCGTCAAAGAGCGGGTGCTGGCGGGGGTCCGAGAGGAGGATGACCTGGTTGGTCCGGTCGTCCGCGTTGAAGGTGGTGGCGGTCCCCAGCTGGCTGGCCAGCGGGCCCTGGAACAGCGAGCGGAGCCGGTTCACGAGATCGGAGGCCTTCGCGTACGCCAGCGGGTAGAATTTCGGCACGAGGCCGTTGGTGTTGGGCTTGTCGAGCTCGCGGATGAGCAGCTCGACGCGCTGGAGGTTGCTCACCGTGTCGGTCACCAGCACCGCGTTGGCCTTCTCGAGGGACACGATGCCGTTGGCGACGCCCGGCGACATGAGGGGCGTGATCTGCGGGACGAACTCGCCGACGCGGAGGAACTCGAGCTGGAAGAGCTTGGTGGCGATGTGGCCGCTGGCCGGCCGGTTGAGCGTGGAGCCGTCGATCATCTCGGGCGCCTCGGTCTTCACCTGGACGAGCGGCACGACCTTGAGGAACTTGTCGCCGAGGGGGGAGACACCGACGCCGTTGAGGGCGAGCAGGGTTTCGAGTGCGGTTATCGCCTCGGACTTCGGCACGGGCTTGTTGAGCTTCAGCGTATAGGTCGAGGCCGGGAGGGCCTGGGGCCGGAGGATCGTGCGGCCGGTGTAGAGCTCCAGCGCGGTGAGCACCGAGTCGATGTCGACCTCGGCCAGCTTGATCGGGCCCACCATTTCCTCGGCGGCAGCCGGGGCGGGCGCGGGGGCGGGGGCCGGTGCGGGTGGGGGGGGCTGGGCGCGGGCGCCGAAGGCGGCAACGCTGGCGGCGACGGCGAGGCTCAGACGAAGAATGCGCGGGCTCATCATGCGGGAGTCGGAAATTGGGATAGGCCGGGCCGGGAGTGGAGATCAGAGGTGAAACGAGCGGCCTTGTAAACCGTGTTGTGGTATGACGGTCATCCCCGGGAAAAGTTGCCTCTGGTGCGCGGTTTAGGGGAGTGGATTTACGTTTTACGAATGACGATTTACGACTGGAGGACACCGCGACGGCGGGGGTTTGGGCCGGCTGACCTTGGTAGCGCGCCCGGCGGCCAATCGTAAATCGTCTTTCGCAAACCGTAAATCGCCCGCCGGATTTGCCGCTTGCCGGTGTTCCCCGTGCACCCAACGATTTGCGGCCGCATGCCGAACAGCTTTGGAAAGCTCTTTACCATCTCGACCTGGGGCGAAAGCCACGGGCCGGCGGTCGGCGTGGTGGTGGACGGCTGTCCGCCGGGCCTGCCCTTGACGGCGGCGGAGATCCAGAGCGAACTCGACCGGCGCCGGCCGGGACAGAGTGACATTGTGACGCCCCGCAAGGAGGAGGATCGCGTCGAGATCCTCTCGGGCCTGTTCGAGGGCAAGACCACCGGCACCCCGATTTCCCTGCTGGTCCGCAACGCCGACCAGCGGCCGGGCGCATACGACGACATGCGGGAGAAATTCCGTCCGTCGCACGCCGACTACACGTATCAGGCCAAGTTCGGCGTCCGCGACCATCGCGGCGGCGGCCGCAGCTCGGCCCGCGAGACCATCGGCCGCGTGGCCGCCGGGGCGATCGCGAAGAAGATCCTCGCCTTGGCCGGCGGCGTCGAAACCCGCGCGTATGTCACCCAGGTCCATGACATCGTGGTGCCGGCGGGCGCGCTGCAGGCTTTCCCGACCCTGGCCGAAATCGACGCGTCGCCGGTCCGCTGCCCGCATCCCGCGACCGCCGCAGCCATGGTCGAGCGCATCAAGGCCGTGCGGGCCGAGGGCGACTCGGTGGGCGGCGTGATCGAATGCCGCGTGCGGAACCTGCCGCCGGGCCTGGGCGAGCCGGTGTTCGACCGCCTCGAGGCCGATCTTGGCAAGGCGATGCTGTCGCTGCCGGCCACGAAGGGCTTTGAGGTGGGCAGCGGATTCGCGGGCACCCGCCTGCGCGGCTCCGAGCACAACGACGCCTTCGTGATGCGCGGCGGCCACGTCCACACGGTCACGAACCGCTCCGGCGGCGTGCAGGGCGGCATCTCCAACGGCGAGGAGCTGGTCTTCCGCATCGCCTTCAAGCCGACCGCCACGATCCTCCGGCCGCAGCAGACCGTGGACATCCACGGCGCCCAGACCGAGCTCGCGGCCCGCGGCCGTCACGATCCCTGCGTCCTCCCGCGCGCCGTGCCGATCGTCGAGGCCATGACCGCGCTCGTGCTGCTCGACCACTGGCTGCGCCAGAGCGCGCAGAACCGGACGTTCAAGTTCTAGGGCGGGTCTTCAAACCCACTTCATTCACATATCCGTCATCCCGAGCGGAGCCGAGGAATTTCTGTGGTCGCCTGCCACCGACCGAGTTTTGGCCGGTCCATGCATGGTCTCTCCGGCGCAGACAGGCAATCGTACGCCATGCGCGAAAGTCTACGACAGGGATCCCTCGGCTCCGCTCGGGATGACGGCAAGGGGTGGGGTCTGGGTTTGAAGACCCGCCCTAGGCGACGAACCAGATTGGCTCGAATTCCTGAATCCGGAATCAGTGAGCGGCCGGTGGGGAACAGGTTGGCCGGCCGCGCCAATTGCCGCCTCAGTCCGGTTTGCCTCTTCGCGAGCTTCGTGCTCTTCGTGGTTTCCTCATCATGACCGAGAAACCGCTGGTCTACATCATCCTTGGCGCCGCCGGCTCGGGCCGGCGGGCGATTGTCGCCGACCTCATCGAGGCCGGGTTGGGCGAGGACGCGCCGGCGGCGGTGTTCCTGGCCGAGACCGAGGCGGCGGATCCCGCGGACAGCCGGCTGCCCGGGCTGGTGCGGTGGAAGGCGGAGGATGACTTCATCCTGGCCACCCTGCCGAAGGGCGCGACCCAGGTGTTTTTCATCACCGACGGCCGACGGAATCCGGTGGATCAGCTCGAGGCCCTCAAGACCTGGGTCGAGGCCCAGAATGCCGAGGTGGGGCGCATCCTCTGCGTGGTGAACTGCCAGCTCGGGGAGAAAAATCCGCCGCTGCTCCCCTGGTACGAGGCCTGCGTGCACTTTTCCGACGTGGTCCTCCTCACGCGCCGCGAGGGCGTGGCGAACAAGTGGCTCAGCGATTTCCGCGGCCACTTCGAGAAACAGCATTACCCGTGTCTGTTCGAGTTCGTGAAGGACGGCCAGGTGAAGAACCCGGCGCTCGTGCTCGATCCCGCCGCGCGGAGACTGTCGCACGCCTTCGACGCCGAGCAGGACTGGGTGTTCACCGACGCTGAGGGCGAGGAGATTGACGAGGACGAGGCGACCGACGGCGACGAGGAGGTCGAGGCCGCCCCCGAGGTTGATCCGTATTTCGCCCGCGATGCCGCCCTGCGGCGCGTGAAGAAAATTCCGGATATTTCGAAATACCTCCTGCCGGCGGAGTGAGGGAGCTCGGAATTCGGAATTCGAGTTTTGCGTCGGAAATCCGTGACCAGGGGAATTCGGAGTCAGACGATTCCGATCCCAAGCTCTGTCATCCTTCGCGTTGCTCAGGATGACAGGGGAGCTGGCAGGCAGCGAGCAGGGCGCTTTCCGTCCCCGATCAATCGCTGGCCAAAAATTCCGGAATCCGGAATCTGAAATTCGGAATGCGTGAGCCTACTTCACCGCCGCGACCGCGGCGACAAACGCTTTGGCGCGGGCGGTGATGGCGGCCCAGTTCTTTTCCTTGAGGGACTTGGCCTCGACGAGTGAGCTGCCGGCGGCGGTGGCAAACGCGCCGACGCGAATGTATTCGCCGACGGTCTCCGGCGTGACGCCGCCGGTCGGGACGAGCTCGATCTGCGGCAGCGGCGCCTTGACGGACTTGATGTAGGCCGGGCCGAAAAACTCGGCCGGAAAGACCTTGGCGGCGTCCGCGCCCGCCTCCCACGCCTGCACGATTTCGGTGGGGGTGAACGCGCCGCTGAACACCGGCACGCTGTAGCGCCGGCAGAGAGTGATCACATCGGGCCGCAGGGCCGGAGTGACGACAAACTTGGCGCCAGCCAGGATGCCCGCGCGGGCGGTCTCGGCGTCGAGGACCGTGCCGAGGCCGAACAGGAAGTTCGGCAGCTCCGCGGTGGCCTTCTCCAGCATGCGGATCGCGCCGGGGGTGGTCATCGTGAGCTCGATACTCGTGAGCCCGCCGTCGGCAAGGGCCTTGGCGCAATCGAGGAGTCCGTCCGGGTTCTCGGCCCGGATCAGGGCGATGACCTTCTCGGCTTTGATCTTGGCGAGGACGGCGTCTTTTTTCATGCGACCCCAATCCAATCCATTTTCACAGGAGGGAACAGAGAAAACTGCGGGCCGCCGCCGGTGCGGGGGCTTGCTCAGGTGGGCGGGGTGCCCTCACCCCGCAAGGGTCCCGAGATTTTCTCTTGCCCCGCATCCGGCACATGTGTCTCTTTCCCCTCCCGCTATTGCCCAGGTGGTGGAATTGGTAGACACGCAGGTCTCAGAAGCCTGTGCCTAACAGCATCCGGGTTCGAGTCCCGGCTTGGGCACCACTCTCGAACTTCCCGTGCACCGCGTGGGAGTTCCATGTCGGGCCGCCAGATGACGTTGCGTCTCGCTGGTTGGTCGGCTTCCAGCCGGGGTTGACCACGGTGGTGCCGTGATGAGGCGGATTTCCTGGTCTACTTCCGGGCCCGGCGGCACCTGGCCGGCTTGTGGGGTCTGGTGGCGACCCTAGCATCGTGGCCAACCACCCGCCTGCCATGCAGCCATCCAAACCGATTGTCGGAATCATTGACTGGGCCAAGTCGCCGCAGAGCGAGCCGGAGTGCCGGGTGGAGCGGGCGATCATTGGCGAGGCGGCGGACGTGAGGTATTTCCTGTGCCACAGTGATGCGGAATTCACCGATGAACTGTGCTCGGTCCAGGCGCTCATTGTCTGGCACAACACGCCGATCACGGCGGCCGGGATCGCCCGGCTGAAGGACTGCCGCGCCATCATCCGCAACGGCGTCGGGTTCGACTCGGTGGACGTGAGGGCCGCCCGCGCGCGCGGCATCCCGGTCTGCAACGTCCCGGACTACGGCACCGAGGAGGTGGCCGACCATGCCATCGCGCTCGCGCTGGCGCAGTGCCGGCAGCTCTTCCCGCTCGATGCCGAGGCCAAGCGGCTGCGCTGGACGATTCCGGTCGAGCCAAAACTCCGGCGCCTCCGGGAGCTGACGTTCGGGATCGTCGGGCTCGGCCGGATCGGCACGGCGGCGGCGCTGCGCGCGAAGGCGCTGGGGTTTCGCGTGTGTTTTCACGACCCGTACCTGGCCAACGGCGTCGACAAGGCCGTGGGCGTGGAGCGGGTCGGCTCGCTGGACGAGCTGCTGCGGCGGGCCGACGTCCTGTCGCTCCATTGCCCGCTCAACGACGAGACGCGGCACCTGATCGGCGGCCGCGAGCTCGCGCTCATGAAACCGTCGGCCTTCATCGTGAACACGGCCCGGGGCGCGGTGATCGAGAAAGCCGCGCTCCTTGCCGCGCTCCGCGCGTCTCGCCTGGCCGGGGCGGGGCTCGACGTGGTCGAGGGCGAGCCGCTGCAGACCGCCGAGGAGGCGGCAACGCCGAACCTGATCGTCACCTGCCATGCGGCGTTCTGCAGCGTGGAGTCGAAGCAGGAGATGCGCCGCAGCTCGGCGAGGCTGGCCCGCACCGCGGTGCGGGGTGAACCGCTGTCCAACGTCGTGAACTGACGCCGCGGTCAGCGGGTGGGATTGGGGTCGGGCTCGGCCGGGAGCGGCTCGGGCACGCCGCGGTCGCGCAGCGGCCGCCACCAGAACCAGTACATGCCGGCGGCGCCGGCGGCGAAGATCGGCAGCGTGCACCAGAACGCGGCGTAGGCCTTGATCACGAGCTGCATGGGCAGCAGGAAGAGCGTCACCTGCCAGACCAGCGCGAACGGCACCGCCAGGAGGTCGTTCCGGTTCTCGCGGTCCATCGCGACGCGCGCGGCGCCCTGGACCTCGCGGTGCAGCGGGCCCCAGAACCCGAACGGCCGCGTGGTGCGGTAGAAATGCTGCAGCACGGGCCGGGGCGTCGGCTCGGTCGCCAGGGACGCGATGATCGTGCCCGCGAAGGAAAGACCGGCGGTCAGCAGGAACTGCCGCGGCTCGCTCATTTGCGGCGCGACCAGGCGCTGGACCACGGCGCCCACGCCGCCGGCCACGGTGCCGCCGACGCAGCCCCAGGCGTTGCAGCGCCACCAGTACAGCCGCAGCGCCAGCGGCGCGAGCTGCCCGGCCGTGAGGCTCATCACGATCCAGCCCCAGAGGTCGTTGATGCTGGTGCTGGCGACGCCGATGACGAACCCGAGGATGACGATCGTGATGGTCGAGGCGTAGGAGGCGGCGATCAGCTCGCGGTTCGTGGCCCGCGGCCGCACAAAGTGCTGGTAGAAGTCCTTCACAAAGTACGCGCTCGCGCCGTTCACCAGGCCGTTCTTGCACGACATCATGGCGGCGAACATCGCCACCACGATCAGGCCCTTCAGGCCGGCCGGGATGACGTTGAGCAGGACCGCGGGCAGGACCTGCTCGGGGTTCACGGTGCCGTGATAGCCGATGAGGGCGAGCTTGCCGCCCCATTCGGGTCCGAGCAGCTGCCGCAGCCCGGCGACGAGTTCCGGCGGATATTTCGCCGGGGCGTTGATGATGTCGCTCGTCAGGTCGTGCCAGTACGGCGCGGTGGTCTGCGGGAACTGCGCGTGGATCAGGTCGGCCGCCTGGCGCACGACCGCGGGATCGGGGTAGTGCGCCGCCACGAAGTAGACGCCGAGCACGGCGAAGCCGATCATCAGCGGCCAGCGGAACGCGATCATCAGGCCCTGCTGGAACGACTGCAGGCCGCAGTCGCGGTCGCTGCGCGCCCCGAAGTAGCGCGACTCCGCCCCGGTGCCGAGGCCGCCGACGACATTGCGGAGCAGGTAGAACGCCGCGACCAGGACCAGGGCCGAGTACGCCTCGTAGCCCTCCGGCATCGGCGTGTGCCACGCCGGCAGCGAGCTGGTCCAGTCGGGATTCCCCGTCACCCGCTCGGCGGTCGCGGCCAGGCTCGCCAGGTCGGGCACGTGCTTCCACGCCATGAAGCCGACGACGAGGCACGAGCCCATGATGATCAGGCCCTGGATCAGGTCGGTCAGCACGATGCCGTAGAAGCCGGCGCTCACCGTGTACAGCGTGGTCAGCAGCAGCAGCCCGAGCGTCGTGTACATCGGCGGATACGGGAAGAACATGCCGAGGAACAGGCTCGCGCCGCGCACAAGGTAGGCGAGGATCATCACCGACGTGAAGATGTTGATGAACGCCGTGAGCAGGCGCATGGCCTGCGCGACGGGGTTGTCGCCGAAGCGGTAGATGCCCCACTCGGCGCCGGTCATGCACCCCGACCGCCGGTGCCACTTGCCGGTGTAGACCAGCATGAAGGCCAGCACCAGCACCGCGCCGCCGCGGAACTCGATGAACAGGCCGCGCGGCCCGAGCATGTAGAGGAACGACGTGATGATCATCGTGCCCGTCAGGTCGAACCAGTTGGCCATGCCCACCACGCCGAGCAGGTACCACGGGATCGAGCGCCCCCCGAGGAAGTAGTGGTCGAGGCTGGCGCTGGCCCGCCGGCTCATGAGGAGGCCCAGGACGAGGCTCAGCCCGAGGTACGAGAGGATGATCCCGTAGTCGAGCGGGGTGAGGGAGTGCATGGGAGTCGGGCGGGTAACGGGACGAACCTGGCCGATGTCATGCCGTTGAACGGCGGCGGTTGAAAGCTGAAAGACCGGCGGCGAGGCCCCGCCGCGGCGGGGCCAGGCGAAGGTCGCAGATCGCGTTGGCGGCTTCGCTGCACGTTTGGCCCGCGGTGTCCTCAACGCGCGATTGGACTTGGCCGAAGAGTTTCGAAGTCCGGAATCCGGAATCTGAAATCCGGAATCAAGCACGCCATCCGGACCGCGCATCGGGACCCGGTGCTCCACCTGGTCGAGCGGTTCGACGGCGCTACCGCGCTCAGCCGTGATACTGGCGCACGACGGAGCGGACGATCTCCTCGACCTTGGCGCGCGTGACCGTCGCCTCGGACCGGCGGCCGCGGCGCAGCTCACATTCGCGGGCGGCCTCGGGATAGCCGCATTCGGCGAGGATGCAGGCGAGCTGGCCCTTGGCCTCCTCCAGCACCTCCTGCTCGTGCGGCCCCATGGGATAGCGCGGCGCGCCGCCGTCAAAGCCGCGCAGCGCGACGGCGGCGCGGAAGCCCTCGGGAAAATTGCCCGCGGCGAACATCGCGCCGATCAGCTCCTGGATCTTGAGCTGGACCCGGCGGCACTCCGCGTAGTTGCCGGCCTGGAAGTCCGCGTAAAGCTTCAGGATCACCTCGGGGATCACGCTCGACGACGCGATCGTGCCGCCGTCCGCGCCCATCACCAGGCTCGGGAACAGGATTTCCTCCGTGCCGGTGAAGCACACGAAGTCCGGCCGCTGCGGCTTGATCTGCGCGAGCATCGTGCAGAACCGCGGGAAGTCGCGGCTCGAGTCCTTGATCCCGATGATCCGCGGGCAGTCGAGCGCCAGCCGCCGGACCACGGGCAGGCTGATCTCGTTCGAGAACTGGGGGATGTTGTAGAGCAGGATGTCAATCGGGCTGCGCGCCGCGATCTCGCGGAAGTACACCTCGATGCTCTCCTGGCTGACCTTGTAGTAATACGGGCCGGTGAGGCTGACCGCCGCGCACCCGAGGTCCGCGTACGCCCGGCACGCCTGCAGGACGAGCCCGATGTTGGCCTCGGCCGCGCCCGCCAGGATCGGTACCCGGCCGGCGTTCTCGTCCGCCATGATCCGCACGACGCGCAACCGCTCCTCGAAGCTCAGGCGGATGAACTCGCCCGTGCTGCCGTTGGGGTAGAGGCCGTGGATGCCCTTGCCGATCAGCCACGACGTGAGCCGTCGCAGCTCGCCCTCATTGATCCCGCCGTCCGCGCCAAAAGGCACGATGTTCGGGGTGAAGATACCTTTGATTTTCATGGGGAGAAGCCCGGCGCCGCGGCGCGCCGGCCATCCGGAAACTAATGCCGAGGAACAGATCAACCGGGCCGGTGCATCGGGCCGCGGTCAGCCAGCACAATGGGGATCCCCCGCCTAGTGGCGAGCCCGTTCCGCCATCTGCACCATGCGCGTGACCCGGTCGAGCTCACCGTCCGGCGGGAGCTGGTCGCCGGGCGCGATGATAAGGGCGGGACTCTGGTGGCGCAGCTCGAGCCAGGCCTCCACCTGGGCGTCAAAGACCGCCAGCGGCACGTCCCGGTGGAAGCTGCTCGGCGGCACGCCGCCCGAGAGAATGTAGCCGGGGCCGGCCTCGGCACGGCACTCAGCCGGCGTCAGGTCGCCCCACGGCGCGGGCGTGGCCGCGTCGGCACCGTCAAAACCCAGGTCGCGGGTCGCCGCGAGCAGGCCGCGCAGCCGGCCGTCGATGTGGGTGACGATCGGCTTGCCGTGCTCGTGCGCGATCCGCGTCATCGCCCTGTAGCACTCGGCGCTGTACCGCCGCACCCAGCGCGGGCTGTGCGTGTCGCTCGTGAGGTTGTCGGAGTGGATGAGCACCTGCGACGGTCCCTCGGCCATCAGGCGACAGACTTGGGCATGCGCGGCGTTGATCGCCGCGAGCGTGGCCTCGAATTCCGCGGGCTCGTCCTCGGCCAGCATCACGGTCTGCTCGACCCCGGCGTAGCGGCTCATGAAGAATCCCATGCCCGTGTACGGCACCTGCACGAGTGGCAGGCCGAGCTCGCCCACCTGCGCGTCGACCTCGCGGAACAGGTCCCAGTTGGCGCTGTACCGCAGGCGCTCGAAGACGTACCGGATGACCTTCAGGTCCTCGGCCCGCTGGATCATGTGGTGGGTGATCGGCCAGCTGAAGGTCACGGGCGACCACTCGCGCTGCTCCTCGACGGCGCCGACCGGGGTCTCGAACCGGTGGCAATAGATCTCCCCGCGGATGCCGGACTGCACCCGCACCGAGTCATGGTGGTGCTCGCGGTAGAACGAGCCGAGGTTCACGTGGATCGCCGCACCGGTGCGCTGGTGGAGCGCCAGCAGGGCCGCCACCTTGTCCCGGTTGGCCCCGTCGGTCTTGCCCGGGATGAACTTGCCGCCGCCATTGCCGGCGTGCCAGTAGGAGAGATCCGCGAGGCTGGCCACCGAATCGGGCGTCCGGCCGGTGTACACGGCAAGGAGGCGTTCGCGCGGGGTCATGATACTCGGGTGGTGCCGGCCAGCCTGCGCCGGCGGGTCCCGGGCGGCAAGGGACAAGCCTTGGCCCCCTTTGGGCACCGCCGGGAAATTTGTTTTACGCCGACCGGCGGAGGTGAAGCATCGCGCCGATGCCTGCCGCCGAGCCGACCCGCGCACCCGATGCCGCCGCCCCTGCCGCGGCCTGGGTCCGTTTCGCCCCGCTGCTGCTGGTGGCCGCGGTCGCGCTGGTCTATGCGAACTCGCTCCGCGTGCCGTTCCTTCTCGATGACCGTTCGGCGATCCAGGAAAACCCGTCCATCACGGACCTCGGCCGGCTCGGCCCGGTGCTCGCGCCCGCCGGCACGACCACCGCCGGGCGGCCCCTGCTCAACCTCAGCTTCGCGCTCAATTATGCCGTCGGGGGCCGGTCCGTCGTCGGCTACCACGTCGCCAACCTGGCAATCCACGCCCTCGCCACGCTCGCGCTCTTCGGCCTCGTGCGCCGCACGCTGCGGCTGCCGCAGTCGCCGGCGGGAGCCGGGGACGACGCCCCGGCCTTTTGGGTGGCCCTGCTGTGGGCGGTGCACCCGCTGCTGACCGGCGCGGTCACGTACCTTAGCCAGCGCGCGGAGTCGCTGATGGCCCTCTGGTACCTGGTGACGCTCTATGCGTTTGCGCGCGCGGCAACCTCGACCCATCCGGCCCGGTGGCTGGCGATTTCGGTGGTGGCGGCGGCGGCGGGCATGGCGACGAAGGAGGTCATGATGACGGCGCCGATCGTCGTGCTGCTCTATGACCGGGTGTTTGTCGCGGACGGCTTCCGCTCGGCCCTGGGGCGGCGTCGCTGGTACTATGTGGGGCTGGCCGCGACGTGGGCGCTGCTGGCATGGCTGATGATCAGCTCGCACCTGGGCGACCGCGACGTGGGATTCCGGGCGGGTGACGACTGGCTCTTCTACGCCTACACGCAGTGCCGGGTCGTGGTGTCGTATGTGCGGCTCGCCCTGGTGCCGTACCCGCTGGTCTTCGATTACGGCCAGGAGATCCTCCTGCGGAGCTGGGTCGACGCGGCGCCCTACCTGCCGCTGGTGCTGGCGGGGCTGGTGGCGGTGGGCTGGGCCTTCCGGCGGGGCCGCGCAGCCGCGGGATTCCTGGGGGCGGCGTTTTTCATCGTGCTCGCCCCAACCTCCAGCTTCGTGCCGGTGATGGGCCAGCCGATGGCCGAGAGCCGGATGTACCTGCCGCTGGCTGCCTTGGTCGCGCTCGTGGTGCTCGCCAGCCACCGGTGGCTGGGGCGCCGTGCCGGACTGGGGCTGGGACTGGTCGCGCTGGCGCTCGCGGCCGGCACGGTCCAACGGAACGAGGATTACCGGAGCGCCCTCCACCTCTGGGCGGAAACGGTGCGGCGGAGCCCGCAGAGCTCCCGCGGCCACTACAACCTCGCCAATGAGCTGGTGGCGGCCGGCCGTTCGGCCGAGGCGGTCGCGCACTACGAGACGGCCCTGGCGCTGAAGCCGGACCTCGTGCCGGCGCACAACAACCTGGCCAACGAGCTGGCCAAGCTCCCGGGCCGCGAGGCCGACGCCCTTGCGCATTACGAGGCCGCGCTCCGGCTGCAGCCCGACCTCGTGGCGGCCCATGAGAACGCCGCCCAGCTGCTGTGGCAGCTGCCGGGGCGCCGGTCCGAGGCCCTGCCGCATCTTGAGGCCGTGACCCGGCTGCGGCCGGACTCGGCCGGCGCCTGGCTGGCGCTGGCCGACGAGCTGGCGCGGCTCCCCGGGCGCGCGGACGAGTCGATTCCCTGCTACGAACGGGCGCTCCAGCTCCGGCCCGACCTGGCCGAGGCGCACAACAACCTGGCGAACCGCCTGGCTCGCGTGCCGGGCCGGATGCCGGAGGCGCTGGAACACTACGAGGCGGCGCTGCGGCTGCGGCCGGATTTTGTCGAGGCCCACTACAACTACGCGAACAAGCTCGCCAATCTCCCGGGCCGCCTGCCGGACGCGGTGCGGCACTACGAAGCGGCGCTGCGGCTGAACCCGCGGCTGCCCGAGGCGCACAAGAACCTCGCGCTGGCGCTGGCCAACCTCGGCCAGCTCGACGCCGCGGCCGCGCACCTCGAAACGGCGCTGCAGCTGCGGCCCGGCTATCCCGAGGCGCGGGCGCTGCTCGACCAGGTGCGCGCGGCGCAGGGCCGCTAGATTTGCCACCAAGGGCACGAAGCTCACGAAGACCAACCTTCGCGGGCTTTGCGGCCTTCGCGGTCAATCAAGATCGAGCATCCATGATTTTACCGCAAAGCACGCTAGGATCGCGAATCCCGGAGTCCTTGCTTCGTGTGCTTTGTGCCCTTCGTGGTAGACCCGAATCAGAGCTTGGTCTTGGACGCGGAACCGGGCTGCGCTTCGGGCTTGGCGTCGGTCGCGTGCGCTGAAACAAACCATCCATGGCTAGTCCCGGTCCGGCTCCCGTCGCCCCCCGTCCGCGTTGGCGGCGGATTTCCCTCACCCAGCAGATCATGCTCGGCCTGGTCGCCGGCTGCGTGATCGGCTGGTGGATGCTGCGCCTGCCGCCCGAGCCGAAGGCGTCATGGGACAATTGGCTCACGCTCGCCCGCGACATCTTCCTCCACCTGATCAAGGCGATGATCGCGCCGCTCGTGTTCGCGAGCATCGTGCAGGGCATCGCGGGCACCGGCGACCTGCGCAAGGTCGGACGGGTCGGCGCCAAGGCGATGATCTACTTCGAGCTCGTGACGACCGCGGCGCTCGCCATTGGCCTGCTGGTGGTGAACGTGGTCGGCCCGGGCGTCGGCGTGAAGCTCGCCGGCAACGCCGCGGCGCTCGGCGGGGCGGCCGCGGCCCGGCCGCCGACGCTGTTCGAGACGATCCTGCACGTGTTCCCGACCAGCCTGTTCGACGCGATGGCGCGCAACGACGTGCTGCCGATCGTGGCGTTCGCGGTGATCTTCGCCGTGGCGGTGAGCGCCGCGGGCGAGGCGGGCAAGCCGGTGCTGGATTTCTGCGCGAGCCTCACCCAGGTGATGTTCAAGTTCGCCGGGATCATCATGCGCTTCGCGCCGGTCGGCGTCGGCGCGGCGATCGCGGTGACGGTCGGACATCAGGGCCTCGGCGTGCTGCTGAGCCTCGGCAAGCTGGTGCTGACGCTGTACCTGGCGCTCGCGATCTTCGTGGTGTTCGTGTTTGGCGCGGTCATCTGGATCGCGCGCCTGCCGCTGATGGCGTTCGTCCGGGCCGTGCGCGAGCCCTTCGCGTTGGCGTTCGCGACGGCCAACAGCGAGGCGGCGCTCCCGGACGCGTTCGCCCGCATGGAACGGCTCGGCGTGCCGCGCGGCATCGTCGGCTTCGTGCTGCCGGCGGGCTACGCGTTCAACCTCGACGGCTCGACGCTGCACCTGGCCGTGGCGTCGGTGTTCGTGGCGCAGGCGGCGGAGGCGACCACGGGCGTCCATTTCGGCCTCGGCCAGCAGCTCACCATGATGGTCACCCTCATGCTGACCTCAAAGGGCGTCGCGGCGGTGCCGCGCGCGTCGCTCGTGGTGCTGATCGCGGCGCTGCAGTCCTTCGGCCTTCCGCTGGAAGGCGCGGCCATGATCCTCGGCGTTGACGCCCTGCTCGACATGGCGCGCACGTCGGTGAACGTGATGGGCAACTGCCTCGCCAGCGCCGTCGTCGCGCGCTGGGAGGGGGAATTCGACGATGCCAAGGCGGCGGCCAGCTTCGGCCGGCCGGAGGCGGCGGGCGAGGACTGAACCGGCGCGATGCGGTTGAAAGCTGAAAGGCTGCTGTTGAAAGTCGCGGACCCGGGAGCACCCGGGCGGCGACGCTTGGGCGTGCCCCGGCCTCATTTCTCGGTCGTTTCGAGTGCATCCGCCCGGCACCGCTCCGTCGCTCGGGCCTCGGGCCCTTCAACTTTCAACCGTCAACTTTCAACTCCATGATCCCGCCTGAGTCCGTCGCCCCGGTCCCGTATTCTGCCGTGCTGCTCGCCGGCGGCCACTCGATCCGCATGCACCGCGACAAGGCGCTGCTTGCGGCCGGGGACACGGTCCTGTGGCGCCGCCAGCGCGACCTGCTGGCGGCGGCCGGCGCGGCGGAGATTTTCCTCTCGGCCCGGCCCCAGCAGGCGTGGGCGGAGACGGCGGAGGGCTTTGCGGCCGTGGTGCAGGACGCGGTCCCGGACTCCGGCCCGCTTGGCGGGATCGTGGCCGCGCTCGAGCGCGCCGCACATCCGCACCTGGCGGTGCTGGCCGTGGATCTCCCGCGCATGGCCCCCGGGTGGTTTGCCGCGCGGGCGGCGGAATGCGCCCCGGGCTCCGGGGTGGTGGGGCGGCGGGACGGATTCTTCGAGCCGCTGGCCGCGATCTACCCCCGTGAACTGGCGCCGCTCGCGCGCGAGATGCTCGAGGCCCGCGTGCTGTCGTTGCAGAAGCTGCTGGCGGCGGGGGTCGCGGCCGGGCGGCTGCGGGTGCACGAGATCACCGCGGAGGAGCAGGGGCTGTTTGCCAACTGGAACGAGCCCGCGGGACCGGCCGGGGCGGGCCGGTGACCCGCCCGCCGGGCGCTCACTCCCCGTCGAGGGCGGCGGCGATCGCGGCGCGGCGCCGGTGGAAATACAGCGCCATCATCCCGGGATAGCAGACCGCGACCAGGGCGATGAGCGCGTAGGTGACGCGGTAGGAGAGCAGCAGGAATTCCCGCTCGGAGAGGCCGGTCTGGCCGAGCGACTCGCGGATGTCCGGGGTGAGCGCGGCCTGCAGCGGCGCGAGGTCGATGTGCGTCAGCTGCCAGCCGCAGAGCGCGAGGAGAAAGGCCATGCAGAAGAGCTGGCCGCCCACCAGCCAGTTGAGCCCGCGCGTCTCGCCATCGTGGAGGAGGGAGCCGCCGTGCAGCGCCATCGCCCCGGTGCCGGCCACCAGCAGCCACGTGAGGCAGCCGACGACCTCGCCGCCAGCCGCGCCGATCAGCCCGAACGTGCTGCCGATGACCATCACCCAGGTGCCGTTCAGCCGGGCCTGGCCGACGACGCGCTCAAGGGTCTCACTGGGCAGCAGGGGTGGAAGGGTGGGCATGCGGGGGAAGAAGAATCGGCGGAAGGTCGTTGCAAGCGGACTCGCGCCCGATGTCAAACCGCCCGTGCGGGCTAGACTTCGCCCCGCGGGCCTCCACACACTGGCGCCGGTGCCCGCCCGCCGTCCAGACCCGCCGTTCCGCTTCCGGCTCGATTTCCCGTCCGAGCTCCCGATCAGCGCGCGCGCCGAGGAGATCGTCGCGGCCATCCAGGCGCACCCGGTCGTGATCCTCGCCGGCGAGACCGGCTCGGGCAAGACCACCCAGATCCCGAAGATGTGCCTCGCCGCCGGCCGCGGCGTCCACGGCCGCATCGGCTGCACCCAGCCCCGCCGGGTCGCCGCCCTCTCGATCTCCCGCCGCGTCGCCGAGGAGCTGGGCGTCGACTGGGGCCGCGAGGTCGGCTGCAAGATCCGGTTCACCGACCAGACCACCTCCGCCACCGTCATCAAGTTCCTGACCGACGGCATGCTGCTGGCCGAGGTCCAGGGCGATCCCCTGCTGCGCGAGTACGACACGCTGATCATCGACGAGGCGCACGAGCGCTCGCTCAACATCGACTTCCTCCTCGGCCACCTCCGCACCCTCCGTCACCGCCGGCCCGAGCTGAAGCTCGTCATCACCTCCGCCACGATCGACACCGCGATGTTCAGCGCCGCGTTCGACGATGCGCCGGTGCTGCGCGTGGAGGGCCGCACCTACCCGGTCGAGGTCGTCTACGCGCCGCTCGACGCCCTCGGGTCCGACGCCGCCGAGGGCGACGAACGGGAGGCCCGCGCCGAGGCGCTGCACTACATCGACGGCGCCGTCGAGGCGGTGGAGCGCATCGTGCGCGAGAGCCCCGCCGGCGACGTGCTCGTCTTCATGCCGAGCGAGCGCGACATCCGCGAGGCCGGCGACCTGCTGGCGGGGCGGCGGCTCCGCGACTGCGAGGTGGTGCCGTTGTTCGGCCGGCTGTCCAACGCCGAGCAGCAGCGCGTGTTCGCCCCGACACCGCACCGGAAGCTCGTCATCGCGACCAACATCGCGGAGACCTCGCTGACCATCCCGGGCATCCGCTTCGTGGTGGACACCGGCCTGGCCCGCGTCAGCCGCTATGCCCCGCAGGCCCGGACCCGCCGGCTGCCGATCGAGCCGATCGCCCAGTCAAGCGCCGACCAGCGCAAGGGCCGGTGCGGCCGCGTGGCGGACGGCGTCTGCATCCGGCTCTACTCCGAGGCCGACTACCTGGCCCGGCCGCGCTTCACCCAGCCGGAGATCCAGCGCGCGAACCTCGCCGACGTCATCCTGCGCCTGAAGGCGTTCGGGCTCGGCGACATCGAGCGGTTCCCGTTCATCAACGCGCCGGCGGCCAAGTCGGTCCGCGCCGGCTACGCCCTGCTCGAGGAGCTTGGCGCGCTGGCGGACGATCCCGCCGCCGCGGGCGCGCCCGCCCTCACCGCCGTCGGCCGCGAGCTGGCGCGGCTGCCGGTGGACCCGACGGTCGGCCGCATGATCCTCCAGGCGCGCACCGAGCAGGCCCTGCGCGAGGTGCTCGTGATCGCCTCGGGACTGTCCGTGCAGGATCCCCGCGAGCGGCCGCTGGACCGGCAGGCGCAGGCGGACGCGGCCCACCGGCGCTTTGTCCATCCCGACTCCGACTTCCTCACGCTCTTCAACATCTGGGAGGCGTACCACGACCAGTTCGAGAACCTCTCGCAGGCGAGGCTGCGCCGGTTCTGCCGCGACCATTTCCTGAGCTACACCCGGATGCGCGAGTGGCGCGACATCCACGCGCAGCTGCTGGAGGTGCTGCGCGAGCGCGACGGCTTCCGCATGACCTCGGCGTTCAACGGCTGCTCGCCCGACGACCTGAAGGACTCGGGCTTCGGCACGCCGGCGTACCGGGCGATCCACCGGAGCATCCTTGCCGGCCTGCTGGGCAACATCGGGGTGCGCGACGACGAGGGCGGCTACCGGGCCACGCACGACCGGCGCGTGACGCTGTTTCCGGGCTCGGTGCTCTTCGCCCGGGATGAGCCCCGCCGGCGGCCCGCCGCGGATTCCGGCGACGCCGCGCGGCGCGCCCCCAAGACGCCGCGCTGGCTGATGGCCGCCGAGATCATGGAGACCACCCGCCTCTACGCCCGGACCTGCGCGCGGCTCGACCCGGCGTGGGCGCTCGACCTGGCCCGGCACCTGGTCCGTGTCGCGCACAGCGAGCCGTTCTGGAACGAGACGGGCGGGCGCGTGATGGTGAAGCAGCGCACCCGGCTCTACGGGCTCGAGCTGGAGACCAAGGCGGTCGGCTACGGCCGCATCGACCCGGTGCACGCGACGGAGATCTTCATCCGCGAGGGCCTGGTGAACGACACCATCACGTTTCCCCTCGATTTCATCGCGCACAACCGCTCGGTCCGCGAGCGGCTCGACGTGATCCTCACGCGGACCCGCGACGCGGGCTACCTCAATCTCGACGAGGCGGCCTACCGGTTCTACGCGGCGCGGCTGGCCGGGACGCCCGTCGCGTCGGTCGCCGAGCTGGTCGACCTCGTCCGCGAGCGCCGCGGCGCCGAGCCGCGGTTCCTGATGATGGAGCCCGGCGACCTCCGCGACCCGGAGTCGCTGGCGCACGACGCCACGGCCTTCCCGGAGTCGCTCCCGCTGGAAAACCGCGCGCTCCCGCTGGTCTATGCCTACAAGCCGGGCCAGACGGAGGACGGGGTGACGCTGGACGTGACCGTCGCGGAGGCCGAGCGCCTGACCCCGGCCGCGCTCGACTGGGCGGTGCCGGGGCACCTCGAGGCGAAGGTGGAGCACTATCTCCGGTCGCTGCCGAAGGAACTGCGGCGCGGCTTCGTGCCGCTGGCCGAGACGGCCCGCAGCCTGGCGGCGCAGGTCGCCGCGCGCGACCGCCTGACCGATCGCCGCGAGACCCTGCCGGAGGCGCTGGCCGCCCAGATTGCGCAGCGCTTCCGGGTGAACGTGGATCCCCGCGTCTGGGAGATGAAGCCCCTGCCGGACCACCTACGGGTGCGAATCCGGGTGGCGGACGCCGAGGGCCGGGAGCTGGGCAGCGGCCGCGACCTGGCGGAGCTGCGCCAGGCGCTGCACCTGCAGTCCCGGAAGGCGAGCGTGAACCTGGCGCGCGAGGACCCGGCAGCCTGGAAGGCGGCGCGGAGCCGGTGGGAGAAACCCGCCCAGACCGCGTGGACCTTCGGGGAGGTGCCCGGCCGGGTGCCGGTGAGCGAACCCGGCGGCGTGCCGGTGTTCGCGTTCCCGGGACTCCGTCCGGCCGAGGGCGGCGTGGAGCTGCGGCTGTACAAGACTCCCGAGGACGCCCAGGCCGCGACGGCGCGCGGGCTCGCCGCGCTGCTGGAGCGCGAGCTGGGCGCGGAACTCATGTGGACGGGCCGCGACCTGCGGGCGCTGCGCGAGCTCGGTCCCATGGCGGCCACCTTCGCGCCGAACGAGGAACTGCAGGCGCAGGCGATGGAGATGCTCCGGCGGTGGGTCTGCGAGCCGTCGCGGGTGGCCGCGCTCACGGCGGCGGCCTGGGCGGCGGCGGTCGGTCGGGCGAAGACCGACCTGCGCGGGGTGGTGCCGCGGCTGCGGGATCTTCTGCGGGAAGTCCTGACGCTGCGCCAGGCGCTGCTGGTCCACCCGACGCCGCCGGCGGGGCTCGACCGGGACCTGGCGGCGCTGCTGCCGCCGGACTTTTTGCGGGTCACGCCCTACGCGCAGCTGGCGCACTTCCCGCGATACCTGAAGGCGATGAAGGTCCGTGCGGACCGCTGGCGTCAGAACCCGGCGAAGGACGCGGAGCGCGTCGCGCAACTGGCGCCGTACCTCGCCGCCGTGGCGCGGCCGAGCACGCCCGGGCGCTTCCGCTGGCTGGTGGAGGAATACCGCGTGAGCCTCTTTGCCCAGGAGCTCGGCACGGCCGAGCCGGTGTCGCAGGTGAAGCTCGACCGCGTGCTGGCGGGCGAAGGCGCGACCGCGGTGGCGCGCGAGGAACCGGCGGCGCGGCCGATCATAAGCGCGCAAGTGACCGAGCGGAAGACCGGGCGGCTCAAAAGCCTGGGCGCACTCGACCAGCTCTTCCCGCGGTAGGGTTCGCCACGAAGGGCACGAAGGACACGAAGCCGGGGCGCATCAAGTCTTCGCGGTCCCGCGTGCTTGGCGGTGCAACTGATTCGGACACGGTTTTGTTTCACCGCGAAGACTGCCAAGGCTGCGAAGCATCCTGGTCCGGGCTTCGGGTGCTTCGTGCCCTTCGTGGTGATTCCACCGACGCGTTTACCGCGACTGATTTGACGAGCCGGTGCGGTCGCGCCAGAGTGCGGGCGCATGAAAAAGCTCCTGACTCTCCTGTTGGCGGGCGCGGCGGCGCTGACGGCGCCGGCCGCGGTGGTGACCCGGACGATCGCGTATGAGCACGCCGGCGCGAAACTCGAAGGCTTCCTGGCGTACGACGACACCCTGACGGCGAAGGCCAAGTTGCCGGGCGTGCTCGTGGTCCACGAGTGGTGGGGCTTGAACGATTATGCCCGCAGCCGGGCGAAACAGCTGGCGAAGCTGGGTTATGTCGCGTTCGCCCTCGACATGTACGGCGCGGGGATCTCGACCCTCGACCCGAAGAAGGCGGGGGAACTTGCCGGCCAATTCTACGGCAAGCCGCTGATGGCGGAGCGGGCACGGGCGGGGCTCGACCAACTGCTGGCGACGGGCCTCGTCGACGGGACGCGGGTGGCGGCGATCGGCTATTGTTTCGGCGGCTCGACCGTGCAGGCCCTCGCCTACAGCGGCGCCCCGCTGGCGGGCATCGTGAGCTTCCACGGCGGGCTGATCCCGGTGCCGGCCGACGCCGCGGCGAAGACTAAGGCGAAGATTCTCATCTGCCACGGCGCGATCGATCCGTTCGTCTCCCGGGCCGACCTCGACGCTTTCCTGCAGGCGATGAACGACGGCAAGTTCGACTACCAGTTCATCAGCTACGCCGGCGCGATCCACGCGTTCACCAATCCGAGGGCGGATGACGTGGCCAAGCAGGCCGGCCTGCCG